>JAOZPW010000248.1 GCA_029932545.1 Thermoanaerobaculales bacterium
ACCTGGTGGCCGGCGGGGTCGGAATCCTTGCTCATGGTGAAGGCGCGGGGTTCATAGCCGACCGGCGTGCCCGCGGTGCTCGAACCGGCGACAGCGGCGATTGTCTGGGGATCGTTGGCCGTCGTCAGAATTGCACCGGGGGGGAAATCCGGGTCATTCTCGTCAACATTGACAACGGTGTCACCAGGCTCGACGGTTGCCAGGTAGTCGCCGTTACTGTCGGTACTGATGGTCTGTATATTGCCCAGGCTGTCGGTGATGATGACATCGACGTTGGCCATGTCCGGTTCTCCGGCATCCTGTGTTCCATTACCGTCGAGATCAACAAAGAGATGGCCGGTGACATCGGCGGTGCCGACGATCGGGATCTGAATCAGATTGGTATCAATTGCCAGGGTCTGATCGGACAAGACGTTGGCCTGATTGGTCACGAACAGCCCCGTCGTGCCGGCATCGACCTTGACCTGGAAGCGAAAGGTGATGTCCTCGCCCGGAGGCAGAATGGGGATCAGCAATTCCAATCGATCCGGATCGGGGGTCGTATTGATCTCGCCCTCGTCGTCACCGGTGGCATCGGTGACCGAGACGAAGGGGTCGGTGTTCAATCGCCACTCCATCGACTCAATAACGTAGGTGGCATTGGGATAGTAGGGGTCAATTACAAGGATGTTGGTCGCGGCCACCGGTGAGATATTGGTGACGATGATTTCAAAGGTTGCCACCTCGTTGGGGTGCAGAGGGCCTGCGGGGCCGCTCTTCGAAGCGGTCAATTCCGGCCCGACGACCTCGGTGACGACATTGTTGCTGGGGAAATATGGAGTCTGGTCGCTCTCGTAGGTGGCAACATTGTCAATCAGCGTGCCGACCGGGGTGCCGTCATTGACGATCACCTGGAACGAGAGGATGTAAGGGGTGCCTACGGGGAAGCTGGCGGCGGCCCACTCGACGGCGTTCTGGGATGCGACGAAGGCGCCGCCCGGTGTGCCGTCGATCGTTGGGTCGTTGCAAACCCCCGGGTTGGTCACGGAATCGCAGTAGGTCGCAAAGGCAGGAATCGGGTCAGTGACAACTGAATTGGTTTCTGCGGCTACGCCGCCGTTGTTAATGTTGATCGTATAGGTCAGCACGTCACCCACCGCTGCGAATACCTTGTCGACGGATTTTTCGACCGTGACGTCCGATTGGGTGATGATGGCCATGTCGAAGGGTTGGAACTTGCTGCTGCCCAACTCTCCGTATGCCCGAGCCTCGTTCAACAGGGATCGTGGCGTTCCTCCTGGCGAGGCAGGGATGTCGATCTGGTAGGTGACCGTCAAGGTTCGGTTGGCTTCGAGTTGGTCGGGACTCAAGGTCCAGTCCAGGCGATACAAATCAGGCGAAGTCGAGTATTGCGTCACCACGGGGTCAGTGGTGTCCTGCATCAGATTGGGGTAGGTGACCAGGGTGCTGCCCGTGACGTAGTCGGCGCCGGTGACGCCCGCCGGCAGCAGGTCGAAAACCTCGACATTGACGACAGGAGCGATGCCTTCAAAGTCACCGGAGGAAACCTCGAGGTTATAGGTGGTGATGCCCCCGGCCGTCGGTACCAGCGCCGGATCGACGGTCTTCTCAATCTCCAGTACCGGATCGATAAACAGGGGAGGATAGACGGTATAGCCGGTATCGATGGCGGTCCCGCTTCCTTCGGTCAAATCAGTCTCTTGGCCCCAGGCGATGGCGACAGGTTTGTTGGTGATGACTCGGGTGCCGGTATTGTCGAAGTCGATGTAGTCGAAGACGGACAGGGACGACAGGGTATTGACGGTGTAGATGCAGTTCGGGGTTGCGGGATCGCAGGCGGCGCCTGGGGCGCCGGCATCAGCGGCGCCGTCACCATCCAGGTCGACCTCATCGAAGAGGCCGTCGTTGTCAAAATCGATCCAGACCAGCGTATTGTTGAGCGTTGGCGAAATGTAGATCGGGCTGAAATTATTTGGTGGAGAGCTGGGAATGAACTCACCTGGGGCGTAGGAAATGGTGTAGCTGGTCGTCAGGAAACGCGTTGCCAACCATGAGTGGCCCCAATCGCTGCGAGGGGTTGTGTAGTCATAAGCCGTGATGCCCCAGAAGGTGCGATCCGAGGTCATTCGCACGGTCGAATTATCGGGAATTTCATACGGGACGACAGAATTTGGTCCCACGGTAACGACGGTTGACCCTGTTGAGTCGGTGATCGTGACATCGATCGAAGGGATGGGGTCCGGGTTGAAAATATAGATCGCCCCTGGACGATCTTCGCTGCCGGAAGGCCCCGCCGTTGAGTCATCACCCTCTGCTGTCGTGATGTAGTCGGTGGTATGCAGCACATCGGGAATCAGCGCGTAGTGGCGTGTCGCCCACGTCCCGTCGCCCCCGGTGAAAAGCAGACCCGAGATTGGTTTCGTCGTCGAGACCTTGGTGCCTGCGTTGATGGTGATCTGAATCGTTGCATCCTGGGCGCCGTCGTCGACAAAACCGAGGGAGGTCCAGTGTTGACCTCGATCAAGGATGAAGGAGACTGCCCCGGCGCCTGGGCTGGTGACCAGAATCGAGGTATCGTCTTCGTATGCCACAATATTGAGATCGACATATTTGAAAGGAATGAAAAAGCCGGTGTCGTGGAGATCTTCCCCGACCGGAATTGAGTAGGCAAATGCCTCGTTGACCGCTTCGCGGGCCAGAATCTCGGTTGACCCGCCGATGTACTGGGTCATTGGGTCCTGGGTATGCACGACCGACAAGGGTCCGCCGGTGCTGCGCAGGAGATCTCCCCCGTCGAAGCGGAATTCGCTGTCGGTACAGGCGCCCGGCGTTGCGCAGCGGGGGTTGACCGGCACGGTGGAGCAGAGGTCGGTGAAGGTCAAAGGGTCAATCGAGGGCACGGTGCAGCCGGCTGAGAGTCCGGCGTTCGAAGCCAGGTTGACGTACTGCCCACGGTCCAGCGTATCGCTGGTGCAGACGTCCAGGGTGAAATCACAGGCGTCGCCGTTACTCGGGTCGCCATCTCCGAGCACCATCGTCGAGGCCTGCGCCGGATTGAAGATATCGGCCTCAAAGCCGTCTTCCCAGTGGTCGTAGTAGATCACCTGAAAGTCGGCATTGGCCGTTGCGGTGATCAGGGAGTTCGATCCGTCGTCCAGAGGCCCGGCGCCCTCCCCGTTAACCACCCGATCCATCATGTCCCAGACATGCTGCTCGTACCCCAAGATAAAGTACTCCTGGTAGCCCGAGGGCACACCCTGGGCGCCCAACGGCCCGACGGTGCAGACCGCGAGAAAAGCGAACAACAGAATTATCCCTGAAAGGCGGGAGAGGCACACCCAAGAACGTAACGCCGTCTGTACGTGTTTGGGTTGCGAAGTGGTGATATGTTGAGTCATAGGATTTCCCCCGGGTCATCTGGTCTTTTCGGCTTCTGTCTGTCGCGAAGATTTCAAGGAAAGCCGGAAACTAACCTCATTAAATTGTATCATGACGAGCCCGTCCTCCAAAAGCTGAGATCCTATAGAAATGCGGTCAACAAGCCTCGGCATGATTCATTACCTCTCCGGGAGAGCGACCGACAAGGGTGGCATGGATCTGGTACCCGTGACAGAACAGCCGGCTGCCCGAGCTGAAACCGCCGAACTCGTGCAGACCCAACAGGAGCTGCGCGGTCCCATACCTGGGAACCCAAACCTCTCGGTCCTCATCGAGCGGACAATCTCGATGGGATTGGCCTGAGTGTTATAATTGGCGGTGCAGGAATGCACAAAAGTCGGGACATCCTCGAAGGAGGTTATTCGATGGACAACCTGCTACAACGGTGACAGTGGGAGTTACACGATCACCGTAACCCTCTTTCTTTTCAAAGACGATTTCGAGAGTGGTGATCTTTTGGGATGGTCGGACTCGGTCGGGGGGCCTCCATAGGGCGACTGGCGTGGCAGGTCCCTCCTGGGAGGTGACCTTCTTCATTATTTATCTCGAAACTCAGGCTAGAATGAGCGATCCGAAGTGCTTCGATGATCCTACTGTGTCTATTGGTGGCGTGCGTCACCTTTGGGTCGCTTCCCTGTCTGCCGTGTGTCGGATTGATGGTCGAGGACAGCGTTCAGGCGGTTTCCGCCGTTGAGCTGATCCCTTCGTTGGGTGAGGGTGAGACCCTCTTTGTTGCCTGGAACGTGCCGCTGGATGGGACGTTCGAGCCCGGGGTCGTTGCTCAGGTCGAGGCCTCAGGCGCCACACCGTGGCTGGTCGTTTCGTTCGAGACCGAGTGGCCCCCGGCCGATTATGATGATCAGCTGGCCTCGGAGTTGGCGGTCCTCAGTGAATTCCTGCCGGGGTATCCCGTGGCTATCTACGCCGCAGCCGCTCCCGATGAGCCCGGAGATATTGCCGTTGAAGCAGCTCGCAACGTTGCTTCCGGCGCCGGGACGACACTCTTCGACTTCTCGGAAACCCAGGTTGAGTCGACCGCAGGCCATCGGGTTCAAGGTGAGGGAAATTGACAGGCTCGTCGATAGAAAGAGAGAGAGGAACCGGAATATCGGAAACACCTCATCAAAACAAGGAGACAAGAAGATGGAAAAACAGCCCGTCGGAATCCAAAAACTGTTCGCAATTGGAGTGGTCCTCAGCATGACGATGGCGCTGCCGGCATCGGCCCAGGTCGTGGACCTCACAACAGCAATTGCCGATTCAAGCGACCCGGTTAACCCGGGGACCGAGGTCACCTTTACGGTAGACGCCTCGAACATCGGAAACACCGAATCCAACGCCGTCACTCTCGACGTTTACCTCCCCAGCGGGGTCCCTGCATCAATGACGGACTACCTCGCCAACGAACCTCTGGCATTGGAGTTGGTCAATGCAACGAATGTCTCCGCCGAAGTCAGCGCCAATATATGGAATCCAGAAAATTCTGTGACCGGTATTTGGATCGATGATTTCTGCGAGTATTTCCTGCTCCAGGCCCAAAACCTTGAGGTCATTGGTGGCGTCACGGGGACCCTGACCTATGACATCACCGCGCCGTCACTTCCCACCACGGATGGCGCGCTCCATGTCACGTCAGGTTACCGTGACACCAACCTGGATTTCGGACGCGGTGGCTGTGACACCGCCTTGGCTTGTGATACCCACCCGTGCATGGGGAGTCGCCTCAGCCTGATCGCCCCCGTTCAGGCCGCACTGGAACTCGTCAACGACGGCTCAAGCAATCCCTCAGAGGGTTGCTCCAGCCTCAATGGCTTTACCCCCGGAAGAATCGCCCTGATCGATCGAGGAACGTGTTCTTTCGAAACCAAGGCACTCAACGCCTATAACGTGGGCGCGATCGGGGCCGTCATTGCGGACAACGATGATGTCACAGATATGACTGTGGAACCGGACGACATCATAGACATGTCCTGCACCAACTACTGCGATCAGACCGTAATTCCGATTCCAATGGCCTTCGTTTCCTGGACGAACAGTCAAATCTTCCACGAAGAACTGGTCGCGGGACCGGTCCAGGTCACCATGGGACAACGAGACACGGGAGGGGTCCTGACAACCAAGGCATTCATCTGGCAAGACCCCGGTGCCGGCTACCCCGCGGATGTCAACCTGGATAACAACATTGCCTACGAAACAACCCAGGTTGGTTCTCTCTTTTCGGACGGTTTCGAAGACGGCTCAACCCAGGCATGGTCGGACACCAGTGGCTAGGAGCGTGTAGGGCATTGACGGCGGATGGATTTCGGAGGGTCGTTAAGTGC
>JAOZPW010000249.1 GCA_029932545.1 Thermoanaerobaculales bacterium
CATGCACAATCGCGACATTGGGTTGAAAATGAAGAATCGGGAACGGGATTTTTATGGTCGGCCCAATTTTTGGACCGCCTCCAACAGCAGCTCTTCCCCCTTGCCGAACGATAACCTCAGAAATCGACCTCGCCGGTCGGACGGTCGGTCTTCGTGCGGCAAGCCGTCCCATAGGAAAGCCGATCCGGGTACTCCGGCGACGCCTCGGGTGTGGGCCAGTTCAACGGCCCAGCGCCGGTCGTCTTTGATTTTCAGGTCGGAGATATCGACCAGCAGGAAATAGGTGCCTTGCGGGTTATTGGTCCGCCAGCCATTGTTGCGCAGCCCAGTGCTGAGCAGGTCACATCGTGAGCGGTAGATCGCCGCCATCTCTGAGTAATAGGTGGGGGGCAGATCAAGGGCCGTCACCAGGGCCCGTTGGGATGGCGCAGGGGCACAGACCGTCAAGAAATCGTGCACCTTGCGGATCGCGGCCATCAGGGGCGCCGGCGCCGCAGCGTAGCCGACCCGCCAACCGGTGACGGCGTAGGTCTTGGAAAACGAGGCGATAGTCACGGTCCGTGATCTCAGATCAGCGACTGTGGCTGGGGCGACGTGGGGGTGGTCCGGCGCCGTGATCCAGGCATAGGTCTCGTCGGTGACCAGCACGATGTCATGGCGTTTGAGAATCTCGGCCAGAACCTCGATCTCGTCCCGGGTCCAGACCTTGCCCTGGGGGTTGGCCGGCGTGTTGAGGATCAGTACCTGAGCTTTGGCGCAGGCTCGGTCGAGTGCTGCCGGGTCCCAGGCGCCGGTGAAGGGGTCGATCGTCAGAATGTGGGGTACGGCCCCGGCCAACCGGGCGGCCGGCAGGTAGTTCTCGTAGATCGGCTCCGGAATGACAACGCCTGCGCCGCGGGCCAAGAGGGCGAGCAGCGTCGCCATGATCGCTTCGGAGGCCCCGCAGGTAATGACCAGTTCGTCTTCCGGGTTGTAGACCAGACCAAAGTGATCGTGCAGATGGGTTGCCAACTTGGCTCGCAGCAGGGTGTCGCCCCAGGTCCGCGTGTATTGGTTGATGCCTTTTTTGATGGCGGTGATGGCCGCCCTTTGAAGTTCTTCTGCTATCGGGTACTCGGGGAAGCCTTGCGCGAGATTGATTGCACCGGCTTCTTCGGCCACCCGGGTCATATCCCGGATGATTGACTCGTCCATATGGGTTACAGCGGGGTTGATCCGGGGGAGGCGGACTGTCAACGGTTCCACCGTTTTTCCAGCCAATGAACGATGGACTCAAAGCCCTCCTTGTCGGTCTCATCAAAATGGTCGGGACGGTGGGAATCGACGTCGAGCACGCCGATTGCCTCTCCGTCCGGCCCGAGGATCGGCACGACGATCTCGGAGCGGGAGCGCGAGTCACAGGCAACATGGCCCGGGAAGCATGTGACGTCGGCGACCAACTGGCTTTCTTTGGAATCAATCGCTGCCCAGCAGACGCCGAGATGACGCTCCAGGACCAGGCAGGCGACCGGGCCCTGGTAGGCATCGACCACCAGGTCGCCGTCTCGGAGCATGTAAAAGCCGGTCCACGATACGCCGGGTACCTTGTGGTGCAGCAGGGCCGCCGCAGTCGAGCGGTGTGCGATCGGGTCAGACGTCTTGCCGCACAGTTCGGCCAGTTGAACGAGGATGCGGGCCCAGCGGTTGGGACGGTGGTTGGTCATAGAAGCTCTCAGCTTTCAGCTATCAGCTTTCAGCTGCTGACGGCAGTAGGGTCACAGGGTACAGGGGAATGCAAGATCGCAAACCTCATTTCGTCCGCCGCGTTTTCGATAAAATCCAGGCCGCCAACTCCTTAAGCTCCATCCTTCCGGCTGACAGATCGAGCATCGTCCGGACTTTCTCCTGCCTGTCGGCTTCGATATCCAGGCCGTTCAGTTTCAAGAAGAGCCGCATGCAGACCCAGGCCGTGCGCTTGTTTCCGTCGATGAAGGGATGGTTCATGACCAGGTGATAGGCGTAGCAGGCCGCAAGTTCTTCAATGCCGCAATTCTCATAGAGCCATCGGTTCTTGGGGGCATCGAGGGCCGCTTCAAGAAGTCCTTGGTCACGGACTCCTGACGCCCCTCCATGTTCGGCCAATTGTCGGCTGTGGATGGCCGGAACGATATTGGCCTGGATCCAAAGAGGCTGTTCCATTATTTTGCCAGGACCTTGAGAACATCTTTGTCCTCCCTCATGATGTCTTCAGCCATGTCCATCTGCTCGACGAACTCCTTGTTGTAGGGTGTGAGCTTAAATCCGTCCGGTTCTTCTACCAGATAAAGTACATCACCCTTGGAGACTCGAAGACGTTCCAGGATTTCCTTGGGCAGGATGACTCCTGCGGAATTTCCAACGGTCGTGACTTTCAGGGTTCGCATGGTGACCTCCTTGTTCATATTCGATTATAACAGACGTTATAATTACATCATCCGTCCCGGGTCCGGCTTTCCCGGCGTTGTGCCGATCAAGGGACCTCTGCTTTCCCTGCCCGGCCTTCGGGGTCACTTCGTGCCCCCGCTCGGCCATTTCCCTCAAGGGCAACAGAGTCGGAATCGGGAAAGCGTCGCCCTTCTTCGCATCGACGACTCAGGTGGGAGTTCTGCTGGGTGAAGAGAGGGCGCACCCGGCACACCCGTTTTGGCGTTTTGGGCCCTCTTGGATGTGAACGTCGGCGTTGGCTGTTCCGGTTTCGGTCGCCGCCACGGTCACCGGTTTCGGTCGCGGTTTACGGCTCCGGTCGCGGTCGCGGTCCCGGCCCCGCATTGCCGCCGCAGTTTACCGCTCCCGCACATATTCCGGACGGGAAGTGCTAGGGTCGCTCCTATGGAACCCAAGATCGCGATCAGTCTCTGTTTGTTGGGAATTGACTGCAACTATGCCGGAGGCAATAGTCTCTGTGAGAAGGCAGTCGAGATTTTCAAATCGGGACGTGGCGTTCCCGTTTGTCCCGAGCAGTTGGGTGGTCTGCCGACCCCACGGATTCCCGCCGAGATTCAGGGCGATCGGGTCATCAATCGGATGGGAGAGGATGTGACGATCCAGTTTCGAAAAGGGGCCGAAGAGGCCGTTCGGTTGGCAAGGCTCGCTGGCTGCACCGGCGCTCTGCTGAAATCGAATTCGCCCTCATGCGGCGTCGGGCAGATCTACGATGGGACCTTCACCGGGACGTTGATTGACGGGGATGGCCTGTTTGCAATAGAGCTGAAGAAGTTGGGGATTGAGGTCGAGACGGAGGAGGGGTGAGGCGATGGGGTCATCGGTGGCCTGGAAATCTAGATGTTCCACACCTCTGTGACCTTTTTGACCCCTTTGGGCGACGCGCGATGTCCTTTGCCCACGCTGGTCGCTTTGCGACCTCCACGGCTTCGCCGTGATCGCCCTTCGGGCGATGCGCGATGTCCTTTGCCCACGCTGGTCGCTTTGCGACCTCCACGGCTTCGCCGTGATCGCCCTTCGGGCGATGCGCGATGTCCCTACATCTCCTCAGGAACCGGAATGCCCAACAGTTCTTCAAGAACGATCTTCATCTCATCGGCGAAGAGGGTGAAAACGGCGCGTCTCATCAGGCGCAGGTTCTCATCCTCCTCGGGGACGATGGGATGACCGTGGTAGAGCTTGTGGAACAACTGTGCCAGATTGTGAACGTGGCCGGCTAGCAGTGAGAACTCGAGATTGTCGATGGCCTGCCTGACGACGTCGTGCCGCCTTGCACACTCCAGAACCAGGGCCCAGAGATCATCCGGCAGTTCGGTGTCGGCAAGGGAGGAAATTTCGGTCCGTTCAAAACGTCCTTCACCTCGACGCGCGCGGAGTTTGTCGAAGATCTTATTGGCCCGGACCGCCGAGTATTGGAGGTAAGGCCCGGTGTCGCCTTCGAAGGCCAAGGCCTCGTCGAAGTCGAAGGCAAGCACCCGATTGCGGCTCTGTTTGGCCATCAGGTAGCGCAGGGCGCCGACGGAGATTGAACGCGCTCGCCGGGGCAGGTCGTCAGGGATGTCGCCATCGCCCGCGCGCTCGGTGATGGCATCGGCTGCCGCCGCCTCAAGGATGTCGAGGAACTCATCGGCCTTGACGCCGATGCCCTTGCGCCCGGACATTTCGACGAATGCCTTGGCCATCTGCTCATCGGAAAGGCCGAAGGACTTACCGCTGCGTTTTTCGATTTCTCGAATGGCGGCGGGCGTCAGTGCCACCATCTCGTAGGCGAAGTGGATCGAGCGGTCGGCCTCCGAGGCGTGGCCCAAGATTCGGACTGCCTCCTTGACCACCTTCTGCGGGTAGGATTGCCGAACGTCGATGACGTTGTACACCGTCCGGCCGTTACCGAAAGTGTGGCCGGCGATTGTCTGGACGCGGTTTGATGTCGTTCTCGCCAGGGTGTGTCGCCCCTCGATATACCGCACGGGTTGAGCAGGTCCGCTCTGTTCCCATGTGGCGAACGACTGGTAGCCGAAATCATGGAGGGCGCCGTCGGGGTCGGTCAGAAGGCCGAGTTTCCACAGTTGGTAGGCGATGTCTTTCCCGGTGTAGGTGACCGTTCCGTTGGACCTGACGAGGATCTTGTCCGGGTCCTCCATGTCGGCGAATTCCGGACTTTCGGCCAGTGACATCACCCAACACCCGTTGTTCTTGCCGTCGCTTTCCAACCGGATCGCTCCGGCCTCTTTGAGCATTTCGAAGGCGCGGGCCCAGAAACCAAGGTGGAGAATGTCGCTCTCGTGGGGCAGAACGTCGTAGGAGACTCCAAGCCTCGCCATCGTCGCGAGGTGGCAACGCACGTTGCTTGAGGCGACGGCGCCGGCCAGACGCGCGATCGCGCGTTCCGAAAAGATCTCGCCCGCAATGACCGAGCCCTTGAGCGAGAAGACCGCCTCGTCGAGGTCCATGCCGTCGCAGCCGGCCTCGACCGCATGAAGAACTTCTGCCCTCCGTCCGGCAAAGACCTCATCCTCGGGATAGAGATTGGTCACCCGTGGGTAGATCTCCCAGGAGAGGTCGTCAAAGTCGGTTGTCGAAGCGTGGGGCACCTGGTCCGGGCCCAGGGCGCCGACGACGTGGTCGATCAAATCATCGCGACGCGCGGTTTCGATGCCCAGCGCTGCCGCCAGATCGGGTTCCGGAAGGTAGAGGATGCCGACGACGACGTCGGCCACCTGAACCCCGGTGTCGTCGATGTAGTTTTGTACCTCGACCTCGTGCCCCAGGTGTCGTTGGCAACGGACCAGGATGTCGCCCAGAACTGAGTTCCTCAGGTGGCCGATGTGAGCGGCCTTGTTGGGGTTGATGTTGGTGTGCTCGACGATGGTCTTCGATCCGGTCGCGTACTCCTTCTCGGAGCCTTCGAGCAACTGTCTGAAGATGGCGGAGCGTTTCAGGAACAGGTTGAGAAAACCCGGTCCGGCAATCTCGACGCGGTCGATCTCTTCGGGCCAGTCGGTTTTCTCTGCCAGAGCCTCAGCGATCGCCCGAGGGCTTTTCTTGAATATTCGGGCCAGAGGGAGTGCGCCCGGCCATGCCAGATCGCCCATCTCCCGGTTGGGGGGAATCTCCAGGAAAATATCATCGACCGTGTGGTCAAACTCGGCCTGCAAGGCAGCGGCCAGGGCGGCTGCCGATCGTTCGCGAATCGTTGTCAGGGGCATCGAATCCTCCTAGGAAGATGTAGGGCATTGAACAGCAGAGCCTTTCGGGCGTCGTGAAGGCCCTTTCTCGTTGCATCCTCGG
>JAOZPW010000250.1 GCA_029932545.1 Thermoanaerobaculales bacterium
TGACGGTGAGAGGGGGTGGCGATCAGACATACAATCCATCGTACCATTCACAGCCTTGAGGGTATAGGGCTCTGTGTGCCCTCGGATTTCGATCTTGGTGTTGGCTGTTCGGGCCCTGACGCTGAAGCCAACGCCGACGCTCAACCCCGAGGGTGCCCCACACCCTGAGACGGGAGGTGCCGCTCTTTTCCCGTTTTCCCCAGGCAGACGATTTGAAAGGGGAAATTTGCGGAAAACGGGAAGAGTGGCACTCCTGCGGCGAGCGCGCTGGGACACAAGTCTCGACCGACGCCGTAGGCCGTCGAGGTCGGGAGGGACGGGCCGATTGACCCCCCCTGTCACGTCATCGTACCGGCCCGTCCCGGCTGACCGAGCGGGGACGCGAAGCGACCCCGAAGGTCGGGTTTAAAAAAAAGGAATCGAAAAAGCCGAATTTACAGGGGCCACTGATCTTCTCATTCGCAACCTGACGCAACGTCGTTAACTCTATTTCTCCTAGCACTGAAATGGATCGCTGCCGACTCCCCAGAGGACACCAGTGTCCCCCCCAAAGGACGAGACTGAAACTCACGCCTTCATCGAGCGTATGTAACATGGCACTGGAATTGCGTATATGAAAGGCTGGAGGTAATGATGAAACGACTGAATCAAAAAATTGCGATGATGATCCTTCCTTTGGGGTTTGTGGTATTGGCGCTTGGGTGTACCAGCGCGGTTCCGACCGATACTCCGGGAGTCGATCAAATGGGACAGTACATTCTCAAGCAGGAAGGGCCGGAAGTTGATGTGGTCCTGGGCTATAAATTTGCCAGGGGCACTGTCGGTGATGACTGGCTGATCCTTGAAATGGCGATCACCTCACCGGCAAAAACTTCGGCAAAGGTCGATCGCGAGGATGTGTGGGTCAAGGCCCCTGACGGCGCCAAGATTCTGTTGGCAACTCAAGAGCTGTTCGGGAAGGACTATGCCCAGATGCGGAACGTGATTGCCGCGGCCGATATCGCGCGGGATCCATTGGAGTACTTCCCCCCCAGCCGCCGGCCGTGCCTGGTGCAGTTCTTTGTGGCCCCGGGTGCGGGAGTCGCCTATGACCAGGTATCGGTCAACGACAGGCGGGGTTGTCAGGGCCGGCTTTTCTTCAAGGTTCCTGGTGGCATCGACCCCGGTCGATGGACCTTCGGCATCGACCTCGAGGAGAGCACCGTTCGGATCCCGTTCGAATTGTAGGAGCTTTCAGTTGAGCCGCTCGCAAGATTTATGAAATAGCCACAAAAAGGCACAAAAAGGCACGAAGAAAGAAGCCACATGAACTGCTGGGGCTGCGTCCTGGAGCGCGGGGCTCCTGCCCCGCATCGTGCCGTAACGAATTTTGCAAGTAGCTCAGCTCTCAGCGATCAGCTATCAGTTAAGGAGCCCGGCCGTTCGGCCGGGCTTTGTTTTTGCATTTAATAACCTCTTTGCGTTCCCTTTGCGCTCTTAGCGTTCTTTGCGGTTCAATTGTGTTTCTTTTTCTCTCGGAGCCCCTGGCTCCGTCATCTCAGCCAGAAAGGCGCCTCGGGCGCCCCGGGCGATGACGGTGAACTCGAATCCGGCGGTGCGGGCGGCTTCGGCCATCATGGTTGGGGTGGGAAAGAGCCAGGGGTACCAGGCACCCTTGAGATCGTCGAAGGTCAGACGGAAGAAGACCTCACCGAATTGTGGACGCCCGATCGCAACGTCGGCCAACTCCTCGAATTCGTCGTTTCTGACTGCAGCGTCCAGGCCGGCGGCATCGAAGATTATTCGGCCGCCAGGCCTGAGAAGTCTGTGAAAGCGTTCGAATAACCGTTCGAGGCCTTCTGGACCGCCGGCCAGGCCAATGCCATTCATCAAGAGCAGGACGGTGTCGTAGGACCCGAGGTCCGATGTGAAAACGTCACCCTGCCGGACGTCGGCGATGCCTCGGTCCTGCATCACTCGGACGGCCTCGGCCGATACATCGAGGGCAGTGACCTCCAGGCCTCGGCACTGAAGATCCAGAGCGTGACGTCCGGCTCCGGCGCCGGCATCCAGAATCCTGCCCTCACAGCGGTCGAGTGCTCTCCGGTCCAAGTCGGGCAGGGGGTCTTCGTCCGGCCGATAGTAGAGGCGGACGGCGATATCCTCGGTGTCAAACACGTCGCTCTCGATGTGGAGGACAGCGTCGTGCCGACCGTTGTGGTAGGCGAGAAGGGCCGCACCGAGTGGCGCCCAGGGATCGACAGGTTTCATCGGCCCGCGGTGGAGGTCGGGAGATCAACAGGATTCATGACCCGGTAGACCGGCATCAGACCTATACTTTCGTCCCAGAACGCAGTTTTTTGGTACCACCAGATGTACCGGGCACCTCCGTTGCCGGCGAAGTCTTCGTCCTTGAGGGCCTGTTCCCATGATTTTCGGATCTCAGGATCGGACAGCATATCTCGAGCAAGGGTCTCCAGAGTGTCCAGTCCGATGTATTCCTTGCGTTCGAAGACAGAATTCAGGAGGCCCCATCGCACCAGGGAATCCGGGGCTTCGGGCTCAAGCAATTGGACAGCGATCTCGAAGTCCGGTTGGTCAGCGGGAATCCACAGGGCGCCTTCGGGAATCTCTCGACGCTCCGTCCGGCGGCTGGTTTCAAAGTCTTCGATCCCAACCCGGCCCTGGTAGGGGCCGGAGGCAGTCTTGGCATGCGCCAGACGGATGGTCTCGACCTCGAGGGTCATTGGCGCAGTGAATTCTTTCAGGGTCAGCCCGTGATCCACCAGGCGCCTTCGAGCCTCTTCCCAGCCGGGCATCAGAATGTAACCCCGTGGTCGTTTGATGGTCAGTTCGGCCTCGGGTTGATGACGCCAGGGCACGTCCAGGACCGGATCGTTTGGGGCACACGAGAATCGGATCATTGGCTTGCCGGTGACTGTGGAGTCTTGGGCCGTCCATCGACAGACGGGAAATGCAACGGTGTCATCGCCGGTCGTCGTCTTCCACCGCAAGACGATGTCGGACGGCTTCGCATCGGGCTGGCCGAGATCGATCGTTCGTGTGCGGGCCTCGTTCACGGCCTTGATCAGAGTTTTCGGCTCGCTCGCGATCTCGCGCAGGAGTTCTTCCAGCAGAGCCTGGTTGGCTCGGACCCGAGCTTCGAAGGGCGCGTAGGCATACATTTCGACCAGGAGGGAAATTCGGTTACGGAGGGTGAAATAGCCGGTGGAGTATCGCGGTCCGGCGACCGAGGAGTCGATGCCTTTAGCGGGGTTTGTGCCATCGATCAGGCTGACGTAGGGTCCGTTGGGGATGCCGGCCTGCTCGAGTCTGGCAAAGACCGGTGGAAGGTGTGTGTCGAGCCACCGATCGAGACTTGGTGCGAGTTGCGGGGCCTCGGCTCGAGACCAGGTCAGAATCCAGTGATGGTGGGAGCCGTTGGTGACGTGGTTGTCGACGTGAAGATGGGGTTGCCAGTCGTTGACGAGTGACGCCAGGGACCGGGCCTCCACGCTGTCCAACTTGAGGTGGTCACGGTTGAGGTCAAGACCGGTGGCCGTTGTCCGAAAACCCATGCCGCCGACGGGACCGTGCTGGTTGGCCCGGTTGGTTGGGGAGATATCCTCGTGTCCATCAGCATTGTAGATCGGTGCAAACAAGATGACGCCGGCGTCGAGAAGTTCGGTGTTCTTGCCGAGTACCAGGTCTCGGAGGATCATCAACGAAGCGGTTTTGCCGTCGACTTCTCCGGGATGGATGCAGCTTTGGATCAGAATGACGGGCTTGCCCGCGGCATGGGCGGCCTCGGGTGTGAAAAGCCCGTCCGAGGATACGATGACCAGGGGCAGTTGCCGTCCCAGTCCTGAGTTTCCGAATGTGGTGACCTGGATCAGCTTCGACTGAGCAGCTATTCGTTCGAGGAACTCGAGAGTCTGTGAGTGGCTTGCGGTGATCTCGAAGCCGTTTTTCTCGGCGATGGTCAACCACTCGTCGGGGATATTTTCGGCCGATGAGACCAATGGTGCGGCCAGGACCAGGATCAAGGCGATGGACAGCAGGAAGGGAACTCGTTTCATGGAGATACTGTACGCCTTCTTTGGAAAGAACGCAGGAAGCCAGGAAGCCAGGACGCCAGGAGACAGGAAGCGGGCACACCATCGACCACTCATCGGAGTCGTGCGCTCTTTCTCCCCCTCCCCCCCTCTCCCAATCTCCCCCTCACTCTTCCAGCCTCCCAGCTGTCAGTCTTTCTTGACCCGCTTCCAGACGAGTTGTTCGGCCCTGGCGGTCTCGCCGTCGACGATCACTTTGAAGGCTCCGACGGTGGTCCATTTTCCTGCAGCCAACTTGACGTGAATCCTGGTTGTGTAGTGGTTGGGACCCGTTTTGACGGATGAGAAGATTCGGTCTCCGGGGACGGCATGAAAGTACTTCCTCGTCTTGTAGATCCGAACGAGCCTGCCGGTGTAGTTGCCGCCACCGTCATCGACCATGTCAAAGATGATCCCTGCACTTGAATCCCATCGCCCGGCAAGGTCCCAGTTAGGTCCGGTCGGTGGCTCGTGCTCGATGATTGTCGGCGGGGCAGGACCGGGTTCACCAGTCGAGGGTTCGGTGTCAGTGGGAGGTTGTGTCGGTTCGGGCGGCGGTGTCGGCAGGGGCGTTGGTGGCACCGGGGTCGGGGTCGGAGGGATCGCAATCGGATCCGTATCGAAGCGTCCCCAGATCTTCAGGCGGATATCAGACCAGGGATCAACCTGGGTTCCGGGCAGGGGCGCCTGGGCATGCACGACGAAGGCCTTGCGGGGCGTTCGGGCGGGGTCGGTGATCTCGACGTCGGCGAAGAGATCGAAACCTTCGAGGGTCGCCCTGGCGTCTTCGCTGGTCATGCCGA
The DNA here is from genome assembly GCA_029932545.1 of Thermoanaerobaculales bacterium. Taxonomy (GTDB): domain Bacteria; phylum Acidobacteriota; class Thermoanaerobaculia; order Thermoanaerobaculales; family Sulfomarinibacteraceae; genus DAOWGJ01. The sequence goes on from JAOZPW010000250.1 coordinate 4,877, forward strand.
CCAGGTCAGGCACTTCAACCCCCTGCCCTTTCGGTACGTCGAACAGTGTGACCTCGATCATCGCCCCGTGCTCGGTCGGGCTGCCGGCTATTGGTGTCTGGAACTGGACTCTGTAGGTCAGTCCGTCTACCGGAGCCGGATCTCCCTTGTGCGGGGCGCCGAGTATCAGGCCTGCCGTTCGAGCCGCTGCTCGAGCCTCGTCCATCGTCATTCGCTTGAGATCGGGCACGATAATGCGAGGCACCGGCGTTGGCGTCGGTGTCGGCGTCGGCAGGGGGGTCACATCCGGTTGAGGGGGTCGATCTTCCTGGTCTTCAGTGGGGACCTGGATGTTAAAGGTCTCTTCGATGTGGCCGAAGGGATAGGGGTCCATCGAGACGACCCGGCGGTTGATGATGATCGTCTCCGATCGACGCCGGTCGCCCAGGAGCGCGGACAATCGAACGGAGGAGTCGAGAAATCGGGTGTAGATGCGGGTCGTGAAGTTTCCTGCAGGGTCCGCGTGCCGGACGGCGCAGCCCGGGAGTTCAAAACCCCCGATGGGCTGGACTCGAACCTCTGCACCGCCGCAGGCCGAACAGGCCTCGGTGAGGCGCCCCGATTCCCGAATCCTCCCGTTGATCACCAGAACGGACAGGGGCTTGAGGCATTGGTGAATCGTGCGGTAACGCTCAATAGCGGCGACGCTGCGGCGGTTGGGTAGGGCCTTGGTGTTGTGTTTGGCGACAAAGCCAAGGGCGTAGGAGATTTGGAGCTTCGAGCGGGCCTCTCCCGGAGAGGGGAAATGCTGGGCATTGACGGCGCAACGAGACGCAAGGGTCTCATGCAGGTCCTCGAAGGTGCATCC
>JAOZPW010000034.1 GCA_029932545.1 Thermoanaerobaculales bacterium
CCCATAACAGTCCCAGCGCCCCTCTTGCCTTTCCTTTTTGTGCCTCTTTGTGCCTTTTTGTGGCTATTCCCTTGTTTTTGCAAGGGGCTGAGCTCTTAGCTGAACCGTCTGCCGTACGCCGGGTTGGAACTCACTTGACGCTTGAAATCCTCGGGGAACCGCGTATTATTCGCCCTCAAGTTCGAATTGAGCGCGCAAGAGTGGTTTTTGAGGAGTCATTATGAACGGCAGATACGATGTGTGCGGAAAAAGAACCAACTGGATTTTGATGGCCATCGCCACGGTATGTCTCGCCGCGACACCAGGCTTCGCGGCTGAGGAGACCGAGAGCTGGAAGCCTGATCCGCCCATGCCGGACGAATTCGACTGGGTCCAGATGACCTCGGAAGAGTGGCTCAAGGGTGAGATCATCGCCATGTACGATGAAACCCTCGAATTCGACAGTGACGAATTTGACGACCAAAGCCTGGACTGGGGAGACATCAAAGAGATCCGGTCGGTCCAGATCTGCCAGGTCAGGTTCCTCGACGACAGCATCCTCAAAGGCAAGATCCTGCTCCAGGGCGACACGATTCAGGTGATCGGCGAGCAACCTGTAGAGCGTCAACGCTCACAGGTCCTGTCCATTACCCCAGGGGAACCCAAAGAGAGAAACTACTGGACGGGGAAGGTCAGCGCCGGCCTCAACATCCGAACCGGAAACACCGAACAGACCGAATTCAATGCCAAAGCAAACCTCATTCGGCGAACACCCCAGAGTCGGATCAATATCGACTACCTCGGCAACTTCAGCGAAAGCGACGACATTTCCATTGCCGACAACGAAAGATTCAACGCGAACTGGGACAGGTTCATCTCGAACCGCTTCTATTGGACACCGGTCTACGGCGAGCTCTATCGCGACCCATTCCAGAACATCGCCAACAGGTACACCATCGGCATCGGACTTGGTTATACGGTCAAGGATACGGCGAAGGTCGATTGGGATGTCACCGCCGGTATTGCCTACCAGGGCACAACCTTCGATGACGTTCTGCCGGAGGAAGACGATACCGAGACCTCACCGGCCCTGAAGATGGGCACAAAATACGAGAACGAGCTGACCAGTTGGATGGATTTTCACTTCGACTATACGTTCTTCATCGTCAGCGAAGAGGCCGGAACCTACACCCATTACATCTTGACCGGGTTCGAATTCGACCTGACGGGTGACCTCGATTTCGACGTTGACTGGGTGTGGGACTACATCAAAGACCCCCGCGAAAACTCCGGTGGTGACTTCCCCGAACAGAGCGATTTTCGAATGATGTTCAGCCTGGGTTATAGCTTTTAGGAATCTGAGGGACAGAGGCCCGTAATCTGACGAGAATCTCAGGGCGTCCTGGCCTCTGTCCTACAGAATCCTTTGGTGCGCTTCGCGCACTATTTTAAAGTTTTAAGGAAATTTTATCGTTTTACATAAAATTTTCCTTGACAATTGAAATTCTTGCCCCATATTGATCTTATGAAGGATCAACAGCCAATCCCACCAAGCTCATGCGCGGAGTCGTCTCTATGACCATTGAGATCCGCCTGGATGTCATGCTGGCAATGCGCAAGATGTCTTTGACCGAGTTGGCCAACCGCATCGGGATTTCGGTCACCAACCTCTCCCTGCTCAAGACCGGCAAGGTCAAGGGCATTCGCTTTTCGACCCTGGACGCCATCTGCCGTGAGCTGGACTGTCAACCTTCCGACATTTTGGAGTACCTCCCGGAATACGTATGACCGGGCACGAGGAGTCCCCCATGAACGACACTATTGAAAAAAACGAATACTCGATGGCTGGTTGGTTTGCGATCGCCGCAGCGGTCTTGACACTTCCGATGTTCGGACTGAGCCTCACCGTCGACATCGTTACCAAGAAGGCGCCTGGGATCGCAATGATGGTGCTGCTCCCCTATGTCGTCGTCACAGTGTGCCACACGGCGTTCAGCATCTACGCCTTCATTCGTTTTCGCACCCTTCTTAATCGGCGGCATGCATTCCACGAGGTCGATGCCCTGGTGACCGCCATCGTCATCGGCGTCATCATCATCACCGTGACCGCCCTGCCGATAAAGGTCCTGAATACGCTCGGCCTCATCGGGATGCCGCTCATCATCGGCTTCATCGCCTTCATCTTCATCTTTGCTATGACGATGGGAGTCATCAGCATCATCTTCGCCGTAAAACTCCTCCGCTTGGACGATGATCTCAACGGCTTTCTCAAGCCCTACGCCTACATAACCATCGCCGCCGCCGCCTGTTTCGCCCTGGTCATAACGGCACCGCTGGGCATGATTATCGACGCCGTCGGCAACGTCGTCCTAGCGTTAATTTTCCTCAAGCCGGAAGCTGAAGCCACGCAGCCGGAGTTTGTCTAACCTGACCCGGACCTCTTAAGAAAACTGCCGCACGCGATTCAGGGCGTAGGCGTTCTCGCCGGTGGCGCCGACCCGACGACCAGTGTGGCGGTGGTAGATATCAGGGAGAAAGATCGTCCGCCATCCGGTGGCCGTGTACCGTCGTGCAAACTCCCTCTCGAAAAATGGGACAGCCTGGAAACCGAGATCCCAGACATCACGACGGACCAACCCTGGCCGAAGACTGAAGTGGGGCCAGTGGCAATTCGACAAGCCTTCGACGATCTCACGCCCGGGATCGAAGAGATGGGCCACGAAGGCCTCGCCTTCGTATTGAAAAGGCATGCCTCCTTGAATCTGGTAGTCATCGAGAGATTCTGCATAGTTGAGGTTCACAAGGCATTGGCCGATAGAAGTGCCCACCGAAAGTCCCCTGAGGCAACGGGTAATGAAGTCCGACGGCACAAAGAACTCCTGATCGTCCTCCAAGTGGAAGACATAGGGGCTAGCAACCACGTCCCGAAGCATCTGCATGCTCTTTGCGTGGCCACGATCCTCCGGGCCCTTCCACAGGTATTCGAAGAAGGGGAACCGTTCTGTCATCTCACTGCGGTCGTCGTCGTTGGAGTTGTCGTCAACGCAAATCCAACGACCGATTCGTTCGTGATCAGTGCAACAGGCCATAAAAGCGTTGATTGTCCTGACGAAGAGGTCGAGGCGCCGACAGGTGGTGACAACGAGCGTCACCTCGGGACATACCGAGATCTTCGGCTGCCTCGATGGGGCCGGAAAATCGAATGAATACTGTCGTTCCCGCTTGCGTGTGCGAAGTGATTCCCGGTTGGCCACCGGAAGGCTGAGTGCCGTTTCGATGGTTTGAGGCGCCTCCACCCAGCCAACGAGGCTTTCCCAGGTCTCGCCGTAGAAGTCGAGGAGTTTGGCGCATTCAAGCGAGAAGAGGAACCCAGTCGAGCGATATCGCTGCCACATCTCCCGGAGCTGCTCTTTGCCCTTGTCTCGGTCCACATACCACCACGCGGAGGTCATGGCGTGGCTCACCCGGTAGCTCAGGCCGGTATCCAGTGCCTCAAGGTCCAGGTGTTCCCGGAGCCGGATGACGAGCTGCGGGTCGCTTGCACACTTCGCAATGATCGTCTGAGCCACATCGTCCATATCGGACGGCCTCGCCGCCTTATTGAGCAGGTAGGCTGACAACTCGCCCAGATGAGTCAAATGGAAATGCCGGTGGCACGCCTTGAATCCAGCTTGTCGCAGTCGGAGGGCGAGTTCGAACTCGAAGTGCGGCCCGACGGGCAATGCCGGCGCCAGACTCCGGACACGATCAAGACGAAAAATAGAAGGATTGAGGGAGAAACCAGGCCAGAACCATCCCTCATCGCTCTTGGGGCGGGTTTCATAGTCCAGATCACGAGCGATCTGCTCGCGATCCCCATCGATCAGCACATGGCAAGGATTGAAGGGCCGATCAACCGCTCTCGAATTCCACTGAAGGACCAACTGATCCCGGTCGCCGAGTTCGTCCACCAGGTCGGCAAGGAGGAAATCCTGATCAAAAAGCCAGTCATCCTCCATGTGGAACACCAGGGAAGTATCAACCAACTCCCACAAGAGCTGGATGGCCCGATCATGACCCCGCTCATGCTCCGGGGTACACACAATCTCGAGCCACGGAAAATCTGTCCTCATCTCCCGAAGATCGGTGGCCGACGAGCCGTCGTCCACGCAGATCCATCGGGAAATCTCCTCGCAGTCTCCACAACGCTTGAGAAAACTGGACATGGCGGTGCGAAACAGATCGAGCCGGCGGCACGAGGTGATGGTGAAGGTAATTTCTGGGAACTGCGACTTCGCAGACATCCCTTATTCGATCACGAAGGACATCAACTCGACAGGTACCGTTTGCCCGACCGTAGTCACGCATCCCGCGTCAACCTGATACGACGGGCTTGCCTGACGGCCGGAGATCGAATACGAAAGGCAGGCATCGACTGAATAGCTCGCTGCGCTCTGGGTTCCGCCGCCGGAAACAACCTGATGATCGACCATCGTCCAACTGGGGCTCGTGGCAGGCCCGGCGCCATGGCCGAGTGGCGCGACGCTCATCACCAAGGCCAGCACGATCAAACCGGCCCAGAGAAAGCGAGAGCGTTCGCCTGATGTTGAGGCGGTGGTGTAGTTCATCTTCATCTTGGTGATCATCCTCATGCTGGCCCGGTTGGGCCGGTTGATCCGGTTGAGCCGGTAGGTCCGCCTATCGGTCCGGTGGGGCCGGTGGGACCAATCGGACCCTGCGGCCCCATGGGTCCAGTGGGGCCCTGTATACCATTGTCTCCAGTGGAACCCCTGTCTCCAGTGGGACCCATCGGGCCGGTGGGACCGGACTCGCCCCATGCTCCTGTCGGTCCGGTTGGACCGATCTCACCGGTTGGGCCGACCGTCGTGCCCATCGCGTAACCCGCACTGGTGATCCGCAAATTCGGCGAGAGCGTCTCCGCTCCAATGGTGACCTCAAGGTACCTGACCGGCCCCAGAGAATCTGAGGGTGGACCAACCAGAAGGTCAGCAGGGAACGGCGTCAGGCTGCCAAGTTGAACGGTGAAGATCCCTTCCAGCACAGAGACACCGACGTGGGTCTCGGCCCAGGGGGTGGCTGGCGCGTACGGGAGGCCAACGCCACCGGTCTCGGCATCGACGATACGGAAACTCATGTTGACCGGCCCGTTGATCGGAGTGCCACTTGGATCGGTCAACCGCCCCTGATAGGTCAGCAGGTTGACAGCTTCGCCCGCGACTGCCTCCAGGGCCTCGAAAATCCAGGTTGACGAAATGAACAACGCGACACTGCGCCCAACGAAGACTCTTCGATTGGCTTTCATGGAACGAGATTACTACCACAGTTCGATTTGATCAAGAAATTCCAAGGTATTGAGAACGGTTCTAAATCAGGACGCGAACCAGCGGCCGTTATCCTCGATCCGTTTTCGGTCTTCTGGAGGCAGCTCGGCCGAAAGCAGGAGTTGCTTCCAAGCCTCCCGCGCCTCCTCCAGCCGTCCCGTGTGGAACCGTGACAGCGACAGCTCGTCGAGGATGCGCCAACTGTAGACCGACTCGTCGAGAAATAGATGTTCCTCGTCAGGCTTTGGCATCGCGGCCGCACATTCAGCAGCCATCCACGCTCGATGGAATTCCCCGTTCGCACGGTGGTAACGAGCCAGCTCGCACAGACTTTCAGCCCTCTGGGGGCGTCGTTCCCAGGCCTCGAGGTAGGCATCGGCCACATCAGCCCTCTCGGCGCCCACCCGTTCAAGGATCACGCCGATCTGGTACAGGGCATACCAGATTTCTTCCTCCCAACCACCCATCTCGGCACGTCTCCGATAGGCCTGGAGAGCCTTGATCGGAAGACCCGCATCACGGTAGCTCTGAGCCAGATAGAACACGGTTCGTGCATTATTCGGCTCCGAATCGACCACAGCCTCGAGCAATTCACAGTCGGCCAGGTACTTGGCCTTGGGATCGGCGTTCCGGTGACTGTCGAAGTAGCCCCGTGTACTCAGCCCCTGGAGCCGCTCACTGTTGTAGGGGAGGTCACATACAAGGGCTTCGTGGAGCACTCCCTCGTACCGCCACGGCAGACCGTTGCGGAAGATCTGGGGCAGAAAAAACGAGACCGTTGACCCTTCGATCACATGGCGCACCGCATAACAATCAGCCTCGAATCGGGGCATCCGGAAATCCGCAGCGGGCTCCAAAACCTCGTCGGCATCGATCACCATCAGGTAGTCAGCCCGGCCAGCCGCAAGGTTGATCGCTTCAGTCCTGTTGGTGGCAAAGTCCTTCCACTCCCGCTTGACAGCCTCACCGGGCAGGTCTGAAAGGAAGTCGCGGATCAGTCGGCGGGTTTGGTCCGTCGAACCGGTATCAATGACCAGCCAGCTGTCGATGAACGGCCGCACCGAAGCCAGGCATCGCTCAATCACCCTTTCCTCGTTGCGAACGATCATGTTGAGACAGATGGTCGTCATCGCGAAAACTCGTCAACTGGCATGCAGAAATCATAGCGCGTTCCTGCGTTTGGTACGGCACACGAAATTCGGTCTCGTGGCAGAAGCAACTTCGGGATCTCCATCGTGTCGAGATAGTAGCCGATATTGTTGATGACCTGTTCCCGCGGAAGAATGGTCACCTCCGCCTGCAGGGCCTTGAGTCCTGCGCGCAGGCCTTCTTCATACCTCTCGGCATAAAAGGCACTGATATTGAGTTGTTCCAACGCCTTTTGCCGGGTACTTGGATCGTGATAGAAGGTCCGTTCGGGAGTAGAGAGCGAAGCCGCCCGCCTCAAAAAATCGCTGGCCCGTTCATACCTCTTCTGACTGAGATCGCCGAGACCCAGCTCCAACAACGGCTCGGCCCGCTCGGGATCCAAACGATGCGCCTCCATCAGCGTCTGCTCGATCACGGCCCAAGGCGCTCCCATCAGCTGATGGCAACGGACAACCCGCCAGCAAGCCTCCCATCTCTGTAATGGCCAACCATCGGCTTCGGAACACCGCCCGAACGAGTCAATCGCCCGGCTGTAATCGCCCATATCCTGAGAGTACTGACCGAGATAAAACAGGGTCTCCGGATCCCCAGGGCAACGTTCTAGCGATTCAAGAAGAATCTCTTCCTCCCCCTTGTGGCCCGACGTTCCCTCCGACAACGATTCGAATCGAAGCATGTGACAGTTCTCGAGAAGCACACTCTCGCCCCCGGGCTCATCCTTGTGAATCGACGACAGCGATCCTCCCGAAAATCGCCACTTGCCGTCGGCTCTCACCATTCTCACGGCTGGTTTTTGTCTGGCGCCGCAGTGATCCATGATCAGATAACTGTCAGTGTCGGCGGTCAACCTGGATCTCCGAAAGTCGTACAAAACCGCGTTGGACTCGGACACAAGGGCGAACTCCGCCTGCCCTCGAACAGCCTTCAACATTGTCGGCCACGCGTCCTCCCGATCTTTCCCTCCCAATTCCACAATCTCACCAGGCAAGTTGCCGAAGACTGATTCGATGGCCCTTCGGCACTCGGATGCGTTCGGATCGGTCAGGCCGATGCGAAAACTGGCAATATGTGGTTTGAACCGCGGCAGGCTACGCCAGAGATCTGTCGAATCGCGATCAATCACCATCACAAGCGCAAGACTCGGATAATCGGAATACCAGTCATGGCGGGCATAGACATACTCAGGGTTTGGGAAAACTTCTGCGATGTGCTCGGGATAGAACCAATGGCTGGGATAGATTTTTTTTGGCCCTTCGTAGGCCTCGAGCACCTCGGTCAAAGCGTAGGGCCCGGTATCGATCGCGGGGCAACTCTCCCGTAAGCGACCAGGATCCAGTCCACTGATTCTCTCAATCATGCTCTCCATGACCGGATGCCCAGGAACGGCGCCCAAAATGCCGTTGGCAATCAAACCCGGTCGCCATTTTTCGTTTTCAAATGCCGCAAAGAACGAATCTTCGAGGAACGAGGCATCCAGGGGCTTCAGGCAGGTCAAGTCTGCGTCTACATAGATGCCACCATGGCGGCTGAGAATCTCGTATCTGAGAATGTCGGCCTTGCCACCGAGATTCGACATCATTTCGTAATGAGCCTGGTTTCTCAACGGGACGTCGATATTCGATTCGTTCCACAGGCAGTAATCCCAATCGGGGTGATGCTGCCGCCAGGTCTCCATCATGTCCTTCGGCGCCGGCTTCGGACCAATCCAGATCTGGTGAATCGTCTTTGGAATCAACTTCGACCTCTCCCCGCCAGAATCCTACTGATGCGCTGCGCGCATCCCGGCTTGGGTATCAGAACCCTTTGCGCAAAGCGCATATTGCAGCATGAGGGTGTTCATTTTGGCGTCAACGACGGCCTTCGGCCTGTCTACAACCCCCGCTAGCCGAAATGACCACCCGCCTGGTGCATCGAAAAGACCTCACCCTCGCTGATCGATCGCCTGGCTACTTGGGTTTCCAGCACGCCACCGCAGTTCGGGCAGTCGTCCCTTTCTTCGGAAATCGGAAACTCAGCATCGCAGTAGCGGCAGAAACGGACCATCAGGCGGGGTTGAAGATGCTCGAAGACAAAATAGTCGCTGCCACCCTGATGCGTCTTTCGGGACAGACCCTCGAGTGCCATCTTTTCCAGCACCGGGCCAACCACTCGGACCCGACGCCCCAGTTCGGCCTCGATGTCGCTCATGGCCAGTTCGCCGTTCTTTCGCTGTGCGAGGTCGAGGATGTCCGCCCGCAGTTGCTCAGGTGACCACAGGTCGGCTCTTTTGTAGTTTCTGATACCGAAGCCGGTGGCGAGGGCACCCGCCGTCAAGCCGATGAACCCGATCGCGACCCGCCGCATCTGCCCCCCTGCCCCAAGGAGAAAGAGCAGACCAAAGGCGATCAAGACCACGCCGACTGCAGCAAGCAATACGCCCCTGAATCTCATGCCCCAATCCCGGTCCTTCCCGCGGCAGGCGGGGACGCCTGCCGCCACAATTGGATCAACCCGGTAGCCAACGTGGTCTGCATCACCACTGGGCCTCGGCCTGGCGTGTCAGTTCCTCACCCATCGTTTCAAAAAATGCCTTGATATTGGTCTCCGTCAAGACATCAGCAAAATACTGGTTGAAGCGATCGGCAAACAAAGCGGGGTGCAGGCTGTAGTCCTGGCCGGCGAAGTTGGCCAGACGGTCAAACTGCGCACCGAATTCACGGGAGCCTTGAGGCACGTCGATCTGAAGTTTGGACAGGGGATATTTGTCCTCCGATGCCTGAACGTCGGCGACACTCTTGGTGAAGGCCTCAACTCCGCTCGTCAAGCCCCGGACCAGGCCAATGATCTCCTGGCAGGCCTCCATTCCTGAAGAAAATCGATCATAGTGGCGATTGATCTCTGTCATCTCCTGCAACGAGCCGTCAAAGTCCTCGCGGTCGTCACCCAGCCGGCGAGCACAGATATGGCAGAAGTGGTGAGATGGCGGGTTGGGCATGTTGCACCTCGGGCAAGGCGCACTACCGGCCTCGGATTCACCCTCCGCCGGCCGACGATCTCGAACGACTCTTTCGACGGTTGATCGCACGAGAATGTCGGACCTCTTGGCCTCAAGGGCCTCGATTCTGGCCGACAGCGTGGCGGCCTCGTGCTCAAGGTCCGTCCACTGCGTCGTGCGCTCCCCTTCCCGGCCGACATGCCGCCCCTCTTCCAAAAGCCAGCGGGACCGCAGGGCCTCGATCCGGGCCGCAATGTCCCCATGCTCTTGGTCCAGACGCGCCTTTTCCTCGGCGAGCGGGCGCATCTTGAAAAAGTTGACGAAGAACCCAAAGCCGCTGCCCAACCCCTTGATCCGTCCGTTGTAGACGTCGATCGCTTCGAGGAGGGCTGCGTTACGCTCTTTGAGCTCTTCTTCCTCGCGGTCCAGCCGTGTATTCCGTCCGCGGATTCTCTTTTCCGCCCTGCCCGAGGTCGTTCGGATTGCCTCGGCCTCTTGCAACAAGACGGTCCGTTCCCCTTCCAGTCGACTCAACTGCTCTTCAAATTCTCGCTTGACCCCGACAGCAACCTCGTCAATCTGAGTGTTGTACCACGAGGGCAAGACCGTTCTATCCGCCCGTGTCAGCTCGATCAGCTGGACCAGCTCTGACTCTCTCACCCGCATAATCTCGCCAAAGAACGTCTCGTACTTCTCCTGGAGCGCAGACAACCCGGCCTCCGCCCGTTCGAGGGCTTCTTTGCGTCCGTTCAGATACAGTCGGAAGTCTCGCAGACGGCCCATCACACGGCCTCCACCGGTTCGACTCCAAAGGACCCACTTTTGAGTCTGGATCGCTCCCAGCGCCTTCGCGCCATAAGATCATCAGACCCCAGCACCGGCAGTTCGGCAAAGGATCCGGCTGCATCCCAGTAGAGCGGGCAGGCGCCCGCACAGACATCGATGTCCGGGCAGTCCCGGCATGCAGGAGGCACAAATTCCTTGTTCTTCCAGTATCGGGCCTGCCGGTTGGCAAAGATCGTGTCGAAGTCCTCTTCCAGAAGGGACCCGATACCGTTTTCGAATGACGAACACGGCAAGACCTGACCCGAGGGATCGACCGACAGAATGCCGTCGACGCAGGCGCAGGACTTGGCGCCGAGGTCGTGCAGTACGGGATTGAAGAGGCAGTAGGGAATCGGCGAGTACCAGACCAGCCGAACGCCTTCCTCCCTGGCGGCCGCCAGGAGACCCGGCAGAAGGTCGGCCACCTCGGTGTAGCTGATCTCCATCCGGCCTTCCCTCTTGGCCTCACCGGTCCGGATCACCATATTCATCGACATGGTCTTCAGGCCCAGGTCCCGAGAAATGAAGTGAATCAGCTCTTCACCCACCGAAGCATTGTCCGGGCACAAGGTGGTGTTGGTGTGAACGTGGATCCCCAATGCCTTGAGGTTTCGAATGCCCGCCGTTGTTTGGGAAAAGGCGCCACGACGGCCGACTATCAGGTCGTGGATCTCGGCCTGCCCTGCTTCAAGGGATACCTGGGCAGAATCCAGTCCCGCCTCAACCAGCATCTCGGCAAAAGCCCGATCCGCCAGACGAAGGCCGTTGGTGATCAGATTGACCCGAAAGCCCAGCTCCCGGCCGTAGGTAATCAACTCGGGCAGGTCCTTGCGCAGGGTCGCCTCGCCGCCGGTGAAACTCAAGGAAGGCACGTGGGCCTGGTGGAAGATCTTGTCCATCACCTTCTTGACCTCGGCCGTGGTCATCAGGCGGTTGTCATCCTCCCGGTGTGGGCTGGAGGCATAACAGAAGGAACAGCGATTCTGACATCCGTAGGTCAGGGCAATTTCGGCCAGCGTCGGAAACTGCACGATGGAGCGGTCGAAATGACCCATGCGAACAACGTCGTTGGGCTGATAGTCCTCGTTGAGCAGGTTTCCGACGGCCTCGATCAGGGCCACGGTATCACTGGTCAATCGCCCAATCTCGACGCCGAGAGTCTCGGCCAAAACCGGCAGGACCACTGCCGCTCCGCCCGTCTCACGGGCATAAAGCGCCTCAAGAATGGCAAGAGCACTGTCGTTGACGGCCAACGTCTTGTCCGGCCGGATCAGCAGAAGATTGTCAGCCCGGCGAACGAAGAGGGCCTGGCGAGTCGAAGCCACGAAGTGGTCAATGCGCTCGACTGCCACGGCATCAACAGGAAAACCCACCTCCGCTGCATGACCAGGCGTGCCCATCTAAAAGCCCCCCGCACACGAGGAAACGCAGGCCGAATGACACGCCGAATGACAGGCGCATGCCGAGTGACACGCGGAGTGACAGGCCGAATGGCACGCCGAGTGGCATGCAGAGTGGCAGGCGGAATGACAGGCATCGTAGCCGGCTGCAAAAGCCGGTGCGAGCGCCCCGGCCTCGGCGACCAGGCCCTGTCGCTGGGATGCGTCGCCGTCGAAGTTAAAGAACTGCTCCAAGCGATCGACCGTCGCCTGAGCGCCGCCTTCAATCGAACTGACAACCCCCTCGGCGAAGTCCTGAACCTGATCGACGGCGCCGTTGAGTTGGTGAACCGCTCGAGAGGCGCCCAGCATGTCAAACGGTGAATCCATGGAAGCGTCAGAACCGACACCGTCAAAATTGCGGATGAAGTTGGTGAAGAAGTGATCGTGAAGGTAGAGCCTCCGGTAGTTTTGATCGAAGTAGCCCCTGCGACGCCGTCCGGAGAGTCGACCCAGATCACGCCATGCGTTGTCGGAGCCTTTTCGTTGTGCCTCGGCAGTCGCCTCAACGTCGGCCCGCCAGATCTTCGGCTGAAGACTCTTGGTGATCGCCTCCAGCACCCCTTCCACACCTTTGCTCGGCAACGTCCCGTGCGGCGTTAGATTTCTCAACAAGGTCGCCTCAACCGGACCCTCGACCAGCGAGGCATTGAGCACCTTGAGCTGCAGCGGGTTCCTCGAAAGGATCTCGACGGCACCCCTCTCCACGAGTTCCAACACCAGAAGATTGATCGCCTTGATCGGCCGCTGCATCATCACGGCGGTCTCCCAGGGTTCGAGGTCGGGCACGAAGCCTTCTTTCTGAAAGGTTGCGACGGTGATCTCCGGCGAGACGTACTCCGGACCTTTCTTTTTGAGCCAGAGGGCCAGGTAGGGATGCAGCCGCAACACCGAGACGATGACCGCCAGGATTCCGCTCAAGATCAGCCAGAAGACACGAACAGGCACCAGTGCCCCGGTCCATCCGAAGAGGGTTCCCGCTGTAGGGTGGATCCAGAGCGCTTTGCCGGCCGGGGCGAAGACGTCCATAAAGAACGTCGTTCCGGCAATCTTGTCGATGATGCCAAGAACCCACCCGAAGGCGATCAAAAAGAACAACAAAATTGGCAGATTGAAGACAAAGAAAACGAACAACCACCCCAGGCCCATCAGGCCGACGACTGCGGCCGCCCTCCGGTCCTGCCGGCTGAGTTCTCCCTCAAACAATCGCTGAAACCAGCTGCCGGCGCGCCGGGTCCACGGCTCTCTGGTTACCTGGGCCGACGGCGCATTCTGGCCTGTGCCGCCCAGGCTCTGTCCGTGGCCCTCCGGCGCCGCGCCACCGAAACCGAACAGCGCAGCACGCGGCAGGTAGAGCTTGATCAGATGGACAGCCTCAGACCGAAGACCGCTTCGCTCGGCATACATCGTCAACCGCCGACTGCCTTGATAGTCCGAGTAGACAAAGGCCCAGTGGTCCTGTTCATTCAGGCTTTTCTGGTCAGTCAGAAGCCCAAATGCATCGACCATCTCGGGCGTGATGTCGGAGTGCTCAACAACCTCGGCCGGCAGTTCAAGCGGCAAAACCAGGTGGATAACGCTCTTGCCAATCGGCAAGGACCACCGGATTGGGTTGAACCAGACGGCCAGCAGTTGCTCATTCCCCCGCCGGGTCTCGTCAACAAAGAGGTGATCGGTGCGGTAGTGCAGTTCGAGGGTGTAGACACCTCCCGATCTCGTAGAACTGTCGAACTCCGCCCTAAAGTAGCCACCACCCGCATTGGAGATCCGCACCTCTTGTGCCTCGGACCCAACGCCGCGCAAAAGACCCCGCGTGAAATGCACCGGTTCGTAAAACGGCCCAATCTTGCGGATCGCCGTTCGCCCCTCGTTGTCCCGGAATTCAAGCGAGTAGATGACATCGGCCGAGCCGTTGTCCTGGATAAAGACCTGAGAGTCGACCTCCAGCAGATCGACCGGGGCGGCAACCACGCTGCCGACCGTTGTCACCAGAATCAGCGCGCCGAATGTCAGCAAGAATCGAAATGAGGGCTTCACCGAAACCATCATAACCGGGTCAAGGCAGCGTCAGCGGCCTACGGTCTAGCCCTCGGCGTTCCCGTGGGATAGGGCTGGGGAGTCTGCTCCGAGACCGGCTTGTCGTCTCCGGCGTGGTAGCCACCGGCTGAACCACCTCCTGGACCACCTCCTGAACCACCGCCGCCTGGTCGCCTACCCTGCTGCTGGTCGGGTTTGATGAAAAAGCGCCACTCACAGTAGGTCGTACGACCTTCGTAGATCTTGATGCTCTCATCACACGAGGTCGAGTGCACACCGACGATCGGCCCGATGATCTCGCCTTCCTCGTTGCGGTGGACTCCGTCGGGCAACCCATCCCCCTCCTGTCGGTCGTCACGGCCGCCAGTCCCAAAACCAGGCGTGCCCGTCGGCAACGGCGTGCCTTCTCCCAGACCTACACCCGGACGTCCCACCTGGCGTTCCTGCCCCATGAAAATGATTCCCCAATTCTCGGAATTGGTTATCGGATCCTTCCACTTCTGTCGGATGACCTTGGGATCGGCTTCCCAAATTTCTTTCATGCGCATTGGATTGCGCCCGTATTTGGCCTTGAAAATTCGAATCGCCTCAACATACTGCCGGCCCCTGAAGATCAGTTCCGCCTCTCGTTCACGCTGCATCTGGAATGAAACGGCCTGCACCGCCACACCCATCATGATCGACATGACGGCAATGACCATGACCAGCATCACAAGGGTGAAGCCGGCTTCCCGAGGACGGTCTTCACAGGCTTCAGGTAACACAAAGCGCTCTGTGACTTGATGCCTATGACCTGGATCCGTGAGGGGGAGAGGGGGAGAGGGGGAGAGGGGGAGAAAACGCCTTTGCTTCCCCACGTTCCAATTCAGCAACCTGCCTCCCAATACGTGCAGCCTGGGACCTGAGATTTGCATCCTGTGGCCAACGTTCTGTGATCTAAGACCTGCCGGGCTCATTTGTCGTCAAAACTCCGAGAAGGGCGTACAGTCGACCGCATTTCCCTCCGCCCCTGATAATACGTCCATGATGCCGGTCCCTCCACCGCCTACTTCATCGTCGAAGGGCTGTAACTCCTCGACATCCTCGGCATCCGCAGCGATTTCAATCCATGTGTCGGCACTCTTGGTGACCGGATCAATCGGCATGAATCGAAGATAGCCGGCATCGACCAACTCCTGGAGTGATCCGGGGTACTCACCCCGGTCGCCCAGATACTGGTCAATCGAGGACCGCATTTGGTAGAGGTCTTCCTTAAGTACGGCCTCTCGAGCCCTCTTGGGAGCGTTCTGCATATTGGGCATTGCCACAGCAGCCAAAATGCCGATGATCGCAATGACGACAATCAACTCGATCAGGGTGAAGCCTCGTTGACGGCACGGGGAAATCTTACAACCCATCTCACCAATCCTTGTACTCGGTTCCGTCAAGAGCGGTGCTTTCCGAGAGAGAATAGACGTCCCATATATTCTCTCCTCCCCAACTGGTACTGTCCAGATCGTCCTGGTAAGACTTCAAGCCCCATTCCTCTTCCCGCGTCATCGGATCCATTGGGAGTTTTCGCAGGAACTTTCGTTTGATTTCCTGTCCGACCAAATCAACACCCTCAGCCAAAGTCTCGAGATCCGGCGGATAGCCCTCGGATCCCAACTTGATCGGAATCATGCCCTGGTCGGACAGGCGCTTGTACTCATCGATGGCGGTCCGCATCTGGCGCAGGGCCAGACGTAACTCCATCTCCTTGCGACGCTTGACGGTGAACTTGGCCACCGGCATCGCCATACCGGCAAGAATGGCCAGAAGGGCAGCAACCATGACCAATTCGGCCAAGGTGAATCCGCGCTCACGTCGATGCCATCGATACATAAGCTCCTCAGTCCTCGGTCCCATCGGTGACGAAGATCGCACCGTCGGAGGCCAAAACCGGCACAACCATTCCATCCGCTCGCACAATGCTCTCAGTACTGAATATCAGTGGCGCCGGACCCGGCGTCAAGGCCCTGACGTTGAAAGTCGCCAATACCTGAGGTACTGCATCCCCATCCGCGATCACCAGATCGAGCACGATCATCCCCTGCTCCGAGTCGATGATCTGGTCAACGACACCGATGGCCGGCGCCACCTCCAAGCCGTCAACAGCTATGCGCCGCGGGTCGAAGGTCAAGGTCAAGGGCAGCCGGTAGTTGTCATGGTCACCCGAACCGATGATCTGGATTTGACTCGTGGTATCGACCCCAAGCGAGATCACTGAAGGCTGGAGGTTGAGTTGCACCGGTGGTACATAAGAATCGATCTCGGCCGGTTTGGCCGGTTCGTCGAGGCCTCCGGCGTCACTGACGAATCCATTCGCATTGTCGTCAGTGCCCAGCGACTTGCTCCCTCGGGGCGCCAGTTCGACCCCCCTCGGCGGCGAAACCGCCCGAGGCTTGACGGTCGAAGGCGTATGGAAGGGGCTCTCCTTTGGTTTTCCCTCATCGTCCTTGGAGCCCGGCCGCCGAGGATCCGGCCTTTGGGGTCTCTTTCTGGCGTCAAAAGGACTCTTGGAACCCGATCCCGAAGCGACACGGGGGCTGTTGGAACCGTAGAAGGAAATCCGGCTCTCGGTTCCGACCCACAGAGGCGCCAGATCCTCTTCGGAGATGTCCGGAAAACGCACGATATGGGGAGTGACGGTCATGATCAGATCAGTTCTTTTTATTTTCTTGTTCTTGTTGGTGAACAACCGGCCCAGAAAGGGGATCTGTGAGATGCCGGGAGTCTCGATCACACCTTCTGCATAATCCTTTCGGAAAAGGCCTGCCAGCAACGAGGTCTCACCATCCTTGAGCCGATTGACCGAAGTGATCGTTCGGGTTCCGATGACGACCGCTTCCTGGCCGGGACCCACGGTTACGGTCTCACCAATATTGGAAATCTCAACGCTGAGTTTCAGGGTGATTTCTCGATTGTGGTGGACCCGGGGTTCGACCTCGATCCGGATACCAATGTCCTGGTACTGGAACGAGGTAATCGGCACGACACTGCCCCCGATATTATTGTTGGAATTGAAACTGGTCACGGGAATCGGGTACTTGTCACCGATGTGGAGTTTGGCCTTCTCGCCGTCGGTGATGCGCAACTGCGGCTGAGCCAGGACCTCGGCCCGTCCCGAGGACTTGGCCAAATTGATCACCAGACTGGGAATGTTGACGAAGGTATTGCCTTTGGAGATCTGACTCAACTGGTCGAGAAAAAGATTGCCTTGGGATCCCTCCTGGATGGCCCCGGTGTCAACTCCCAGGGTGAAACTGTAGGTGCTCAGGGTCATCCCCATATCGGAATTATTCGTGCTCGCCATCAGCAACAATTCGACGTCTATCAGGACTTCAGCCTTGGCCTTGTCGTTGACCTTGATCAACTTCTCGGCGATCGCAACCTTGTCTGCGGTGTCACGCAGGGTGATCGCATTGAGCTGTTCGTTGGTCGCCAGGCGGCGAGCTTCGATCAGAGAGCGCAGCAGCTTATCGATATCCTTGACGTCGGAGTTCGAGAGGAAGAAGGTCTTGATGACCAGATCCTTGTACTCCCGCCGGTTCTGGGGCGTGTCTTCGGCGACGATGATGCTGTGCTCGTCCAGAACCTTGTAGAAGTGCCCCGAAGCCTGGAGCACAATTTCCAGGGCCCTCTCGGCGTTGACGTCGTTGAGTTCCACCGACAGCTTGTCGTCCTTGAGTTTGGGGTCGAACAATACGTTGAAGCCATATGCCTTGCCAAGGGCGTTGTAAATCTCCTTGACCGGTTTGGGCTTGGGGAACTTCAGGGTGATCGGTTCGTCCGAGGTCGGATCGAGGATCGGCGGAATGACCTTGGCCTCGGCGGCCCTCTGTTTCATCTCCGCCAAGGCCTGTTCCCCTCCGGGGCCGGCCAGAATCTCAAGATCCTCAACTACCTTTTCCAGTGCTTGTTCCGCGAATTGGTTGACCGGATCCAGTTCGGTTGCCATCCGCAGTTCGTTCCGGGCATCGTGCAAGCGACCCATGTCCAGCAGCATGAGGCCCTTACGCAAATGGGCCTGGGAGGCCTTCTGCCGAGCCCGGGTCAATTGCATTTTGCTTTCGATATTCCCAGGATCTTCGGAAAGGGCCTCCAGATAGTGGTAGACCGCCGCATCCCAATTCTGCTCTTCCACAGCCCTGACGCCTTCGTGCTCGGCCTTCTGGGCGGTCGAACAGCCCATGAGAGCCACCAGCGCCAATACCGGCGTCATCGTTTTCAATCTATTCTTCTGCCAACGGAACACGCGTCTTCTCCTTCTCCGGAAAACCTACAAAGCCTATGATCACCGACTCGAGATCAATCTGTCGAACTATGAATTTCTTCCCGACGACACCACCCTCAATCGCGACCTTGATCTTGGTGTCTTCTCCCACTTGCTTACGAAACACCGCCACCCGGCGTCCAGGGGGACCAAAGTTGCCAAGGTACTCCATCGTAAAGTTCGGCGGACGCGTCCAGCCTACCGGCGTCGGGGTTGGGGACGGACGAGGCGGTGGAGGTCTCCGGGTCGGTACCGCCGCGGGTGTCGGTCGTGGACGGGGATCTGGGGTCGGGGTCGGCGGCGGCCCGTAGAGGAAGGGATTCCGGTCGACCCGGGCCTCGGAGGCAACCTCGTCGCCAACCTCGATCGAACCCAATGTCGGCAGGGAATGCCCCTGCCACTCGAGGTTTTCGGCACGGCTTTCGCCACCGACGAGGCCACTATCTCCCATCATTCGAATTCCGAGCCATCCGCCGGCGACAACCAATATTCCGACCAGGATCAGCAATCGCAGATTTTCGGGCTTCTTCATGAAGCGTCCTCCGCTTCCGAGTCCGCAGCAGGCACTTTCAGCCGGGTTCGTTCGACTAAAACCCGCAACTTCCCGAGCTCCGCCTCGGCCAGGTAGGTCGAAACCTGGAGCCGAATCGAGAGCATCTGAGACCTGGCTTCTTCTTCGCCCTTGAACGAGATGCTGTCAATGATCAGGAACTGGGGACTGGTCTGGAGGCTCGCCAGCAATGTCCGGATCTGTTCATAGGTCCCCTCAACCGAGAATCCAATGCCAAAACGGATGCCACCGGTCCGATTATCCACAGTCTCACGATAGGAGAAACTATCGGGCAACAAACCGGAACCCCGAGATGCCAAACCAACCTCTCGGAGTACGGCCGTCATGCGATCGTCCAACTTGCCGAACAGCTCGCCATCAATGCGTTCCAGGGTGTCACCTGTCTCGGCTACCTGGTTGCGTTCCCCTCGGGCCTGCCGGTTCATGAGGCTCAAACGGTCAATTTCCTGATCCAACTGCTCAATTTGGCCTTCAATCAGACCTCGGCGTCCCATCGGACCCGAGGTTTGCCAGATCAGGACCGATACCGCCGCAACGCTGAAGACAACAGCCAAGATCCAGACCCATGCCAACCGCACCCAGGGGAGAAAACGAGGATTCACTGCTCGACCTCCCCATCCGGAAGATAGACGACCCGCATCCTGAAGAGATACTCCGACGACTTTCCGCCCTCGGGCCACGTTTCACGGCTCGGGAGCGGATCGTCAAAATAGGGATCGTCAACCATGCGATCCAAGAGGTCCAGAAAACCCTCCCGATCTTTCGAAACGGCTTCCAAAGCCAGAGTGACACCATTATCACCCAGGGACGGCGAAACAGATACGACTCGAACCTGCCACGGGAGGACCTGAGCCAAGTGATCCAGGAGATCGGACCAGGAAAAGCGATGCTCCTCCAGAACCTCGTTGACCAGGTTGACTCGAGCGCCCAGGCTGGTCCACGGTACCTGCTCCAACACGGCTGAGTGGGCCGAGAACTCTCCGGCCAGGGCGTCCCTTTGCATTTGCAGCATATCCCGCCGGACGATTTGCTCTTCCAACGTCTGGTTGCTCGACAGGAAGAGCCGGATGTTGACGGCAGTCAACACCAGGCCTATCAAGA
>JAOZPW010000251.1:0-3984 GCA_029932545.1 Thermoanaerobaculales bacterium
TAGGTAGGCGCCAAAGATTCTGAGGTTCCCCGCCGATGCCGGAACGGCGGTAAAACCAACAACCACCACCAATACCGCTATCGGGACGACTCGTCTGATTTGAAAACCCATAATCAATTGCCTCCTCTTTTCGTCCGTCATCATACCTGAGCCTGGACCGAAGAGTCCGGAAAATAACTCGAACGAACAGTGTGACTGCCACCAAATCCCATGCAGCCTCAGACCGACTCCCCCAAAGATGCTACAGTGAAATCCTCATGGACGTCCTGATGTGTGGACTCTGGCAGTGGTGAACGACGCCACCCCGCTTCTCTCCAAAACTCTTTCCAATCCAGTTCAACGGAAGGAGCTTCTGGAACGACTGACGGACGACCCTGAAGCGTCGGTGACGGTGAGACGCTGGATTGAGGAGATTGAAACCAACGGCGACGGCGATTTCCTCAATACCGGAGGTGGACTCCTCGGACCCGTCTGGGATCGTATCCGGGAACGCCTCTCGGAGTCGGAGGATTTGGTTCCCGGTACCCGGGTCGGCCGCTATCAGATACTCCATACCGTCGGCGCCGGCGGAATGGGTTCCGTGTATGCGGCCTACGACCCCGAACTCGACCGCAAGGTCGCCATCAAAATCCTCCACCCGGCCACGGTCAGCGGAGACCGGGCCGAGATGGCCAGGGAACGCCTGCGCAGGGAGGCCAGGGCATTGGCTCAGCTCTCCCACCCCCACGTCGTCGCCGTCCACGATGTGGGAACCTACGAAGACCAGCTCTTTCTCGCAATGGAGTTCGTTGAAGGCGGTGATGCGGCAGCGTGGCTCAAGGAACGGCGTCGCTCGCCAAATGAGATCATCGACCTCTTCCTGCGGGCCGGCAGAGGTTTGGCCGCCGCCCATTCGGTCGGCCTTGTTCATCGGGATTTCAAACCCCACAATCTTCTCGTGGGGACCGATGGACGCGTTCGGGTTGCAGATTTCGGCCTTGCTCGCCCTCCCGTCGACGAAGGCTCCTTCGGCCAGGACCCTTCAGCGCCGATCGATCATCTGACTCGTGTCGGAACCATACTGGGGACTCCCGCCTACATGGCGCCTGAACAGCTCGAAGGCACCGACTTCGACGAACGGTCCGACCAGTTTGCCTTCTGTGTCGCAGTCTGGGAATCTCTCTTTGGTCGACGTCCATTTCCGGGAAGTACTCTCGGCGAATTGGCGTCCAGCTTTGCCAACGGCACTATCCAGGAACCCAATGACCTCAGGGGCGTTTCCGGGGGGACCATCCGGATCCTTAAACGAGGTCTCAGCATCGATCCCAAACTCCGATATCCCTCGATGGACTCCCTGCTCGACGAACTCGAACGTGTCCCGCTCCGCAAGAGGAGACGACGCCTCCTTGGCGGTCTGGCAGGCATGCTCGTCCTGATTGCCGGTCTGATCATATGGCTGGTCAACCACGATGGATCCCAGGTGTGTGATGGATCCCGTGCCCTGTTGGAGGGAATCTGGGATCAGCCGACGATGGACCAGATCCACATGGCCTTCATCGCCACGGGAAGGCCCTTTGCACAGGACACATGGACGACCGTTGAAAGCGCACTCAACACCTACACAGATGCCTGGGTGGACCACCGGCGTGACGCCTGTGAAGCGACCCGGTTACGAGGCGAACAGTCAACCACCCTGATGGACTTGCGCATGATCTGTCTTGAGGACAATCGACAGGAGTTGCGAGCCTTGATCGACTTCTTCAGTCGGGCGGACTCCCAGGTCGTTCTCAAGGCAACCGAGGCCGTCTCGAACTTGACCCCGTTGGAACACTGCGACGACGCCGCCTCACTGATGGCCAAGGGACCACTCCCACCGGATCCTTCCAGCCGGACAACTGTCTCAACTCTTCAAATTCAATATTCAAAAGCCAAAGCCCTGTTTGCAATCGGAAAATACCACGAGACCGAACAGACTCTCACTCCCCTGATTGAGGAGGCCGAGACGACCGGCTACCTCCCCCTCAGTGCCAAGATCCGAACGCTCCATGCGAGGCTCCAGGCACAGCTCAGCCAATTCGAACAGGCCCGGACCGAATTCAGGGAAGCCCTCGCCCTGGCGATCAAAAGCCGGAATGACCGATTGGCCGCACAAATATCCACTCGGCTGGTTCATCTCGTTGGGAGCCAGATGGGCGCCTACGAAGACGGTCACGCTTGGGCCCAGTTGGCACGAGCCTGGTTTGACAGGATCGGGAACTCCGGGGAATTCCTGCCCCTGATCCTCGGGTACGAGGCAACCATATTCCGCGAGGAGGGAATGACCGAGGAGGCAACCGCCAGCGCCCAGAAAGCCCTGGAATCGGCAACCCGGATCTTCGGACGTCAGGATCCCCGTTTGGCGCCATACCTCGATATCATGGCAACCCAACTCCGTCTCTCGGGTCGGTTGCACGAGGCTCTGGAACTCTACCTTGAAGCCCGGGCTCTCCTGGTATCGGTCAGCGGTCCACACCATCCGGACATCCTGACCGTGTTGATCAACATCGGTGGTCTCTACGATGAAATGTCACAGCCGGACAAGGCAGAATCCACACTGAGGGAGGCATTGGAGCTGTCCACCGAAGTCTATGGTCGCGACCACATGCAGACCGGCTTGATCTTGACGACCCTCGGCAATGTTGTCTCTCGAACAGGGCGCTTCGAGGAAGGCTTGAACCTCCACAAACAGGCCCTCACAGTCTTTGAGACAACCCATGGCAAGGACAGCTTTCTTCTGGTCTATCCCCTGGGAGGCGCCGGCGAAGCCCTGTTCCGGATGGGCCGGCTAGACGAGGCCCTGTCTTTTCTCAAGAGAGAGCTGAATATTCTCGAACACAACCCCTCCAGACAGGGACTGCTGGGGGTCTGCAAGTTGTTTCTGGCACAGTCCATGTGGCAAAGCCGGAACGACCTTGCAAACACCAGGCGCCTGATCCAGGAGGCACGGCCCGACCTCGTTGATGCCGGACCACTGGCCCAGCGATACCTCCTCGAACTCGACCAATTCGCCAGGACACTTCCCGGAGGTCTGCAATGACCTCCTCAAAGACCGGCCACATCACCCGCCTCCTTGAGGCCCACCGGCAGGGAGAAGAGGCCGCCTTCGACCAGGTCGTCGAGGCGCTCTATGAAGAACTGCTGCTCTTGGCTCACCGTCAACGGCATGGCGCACCCCGAGATGCAACTTTGAACACGACGGGGCTGGTTCACGAAGCCTATGTCAAGATGGCGAACGGAACACACCTTGACTGGAACGACCGTTCCCATTTCCTCGGGGTCGCAGCTCAGGCCATGCGCCAAATTTCCGTAGACTATGCGCGGAGTCGCTTTCGCGCCAAACGGGGTGGCGGCGCGCAGCACGTAGAACTCCATGAGGAACACCTCAAGATTGAGGCCCAACTCGAGAAGAACCTGGCGGTCGATACCGTCCTGGAAGAGCTTCGGGAATCGAATCCCCGGCTCGTCAAGGTCGTCGAATGTCGCTACTTCGCAGGCATGACCGAGGAAGAAACCGCCGCCGCACTCGACATCTCCGTCCGAACCGTCCGCAGAACCTGGAGCAAGGCCAAAGAAGAACTCAAGAGCCGGCTCCAGCCGAGTCGCTGAACGACGGTGCTCCGGACGGACGGGTACCACATTCCGAACCTCCTCGCCGTGCCCCGTCTTGATGCCAGGCAAAGGTGCGAGTAATTGGAATACAGTCGTTTCCGTGCGGAAACTAAATAATCAGTCGGACGCCACCAAGCTCTTCGAGCCGGTAGGGAAAGTGATTTCCGGGGGAACCTATGAACATGAAGTTCTTGGGGATTCCCCACCGCTCGGACAGTGTGTCGACGATCTTGGGACCGAAGTTCCCCTTCTCGAACAAAAACTCGATGTCAACCTCAGGGTAGGTTTCGTCGAGGAACTCGAGGTCGGTCTCGAGACGATTGGGAATCTCTTGTTTGGCCGGGAATACAGTGACGA
>JAOZPW010000251.1:3994-5682 GCA_029932545.1 Thermoanaerobaculales bacterium
CTCGTTGGCCAGTACGTAGAGAATCGCCTGGTTGAGAGTGGCAATACTGTCTCCGCGGGTAAAAAAGACGAACTGTTGGCTGTTGATGCCCGAGATCCAGTTTGCCAGTCGATTGCCGACCGAATCCGCGGCCTGTTCGATGGTCTCACTGATGGACCGCACAAAAAAAGCAATGGCCCGCAGAATGCTGATCCGTCCGAGCATGATGCCGACGACGATCAGTGTCGGGATGAAATAGTAGAGGAAGAACCTGAAGTAAACGGGATTGATCAGGATGTTGCCGATCAGGGCTGCCACCACCGCGATGATGGCGAGGAAGACCGATAGCCAACCGGCCCGAACCGGCCGCGGCAATTTGGAACGGCGAACCTTGAGGAGAATGTTGCCGATCCCAAAAAGAGCCATGACCGCCAGGAACGAAATTGTATAGACCCCAGCAAGGGCGCCCAGCTCACCACCGGTGATCAACAAGACCGAAACCGAAAGCAGGAAGAAGGCTATGATAATGCGATGGGAGGTACCTCGGCGGCTGGTCTTGAGCAGAAATTGCGGCAGACAACGGTCGAGGGTCATCCGCCGGATCAGGCCTGTTACTCCGATGAACGAGGTCAGAACGGCGCCCGAGAGAACCAGAGCGGCATCGATGGAGATGACGACTCCCAGCCATTGGCCCGCGGAGACGACGCCCATCCGTGCCAGCAGGGCCTCCCGGTAGAGGGGGACCTCTGGAATCCTGATCAGGGCCAGGGCGAGAAGTGCCATGACAGGATTGAAGAAGCTGACTGCGAACCACATGTTTCTCAGGGTCTTCGGAAAGACACCCGGCGCCTGCTCCTCGACGAAGTTGGCCGAACTCTCGAAGCCGGAGATGCCCAGCATTGCCGCGGCAAAACCGAGGAACAGGGCTCTCAGGAGACTGCCCTCGATAGGAAAGTGGAAATTCTCCATCAGGATCGACGGACCGTGGGTAAAAATAAAGATGCCACCGGCGACGATCAGCACGAACAGGGTCGTGATGTGAAAGATGAAAATTGCCACGGCGACCCGGGCACTTTCGCCGATGCCGATGATCGTCAGGATCATGAATGCCGCAAGCAGGGCGATCGTCATCGGAATGATCGGAAGGGCATCCCAGAGGTGGTGGACGTAGTGCATTGCCTCGCTGGCCGAGATGACGGCGGTCGCCATGTAGGAGAGCAGGGTCAGACAGGCGGCCAGCGTCGCAACCCTCTTCGACGTTGTGTTGAGCAGGGCGTTATAGGCGCCGCCATTGAGTGGAAGGGCGCCGACGACCTCGGCGTAGATCTTGCGATAGAGGAACAGTACGGCGGCAACGACCAGCAGGGCCGCCCATGCCCACTGTCCTGCCTGAAGGATGGCCAGGGCTGAGACGTAGAGGCAGGATGAGGTGATGTCGTTGCCACAGATCGCCGTCGCTTCCAGTTCGTTGAGGGTCGGATGTTCAGTCTTTTCCATCGGGTAATATTCTCACAGATCGTATACGGCTGTCTCATGCCTCCCTCGCCGTACCCCGTCTTGACGCCAGGCACGGTCGGTTGAGTGTTGTAGGTGACCGTGACCTCGTCCCACGCCTGGCTGATCGGGTAGAAGTAGTAGTTGAGATCGCAGTTTGAGTAGCAGTGCTCGGTGTGGGGGTGATGGAGAAGAGTAGTGTCCCCTATAGAATC
>JAOZPW010000252.1 GCA_029932545.1 Thermoanaerobaculales bacterium
AGCCCGGCGGCCAGTACACCTCGGACCACCTGATTAATTTCGGCACCAACAGATGGGGCATCAAACCGGAAATCGGCTATTCGAGCATCAAGGGAAAATGGATCTTCGAAGGGGCCGTTGGAGTCTGGGTATTTACGACTAATACCGACGCACCTGGCGGCGTGACCCGGCAACAGAACCCGATCGGCAGCTTCCAGGGCCACATCAGCTACAACTTCACTCCTCGCCTTTGGATGGCGCTGAACGCCAACTACTTCACCGGTGGAGAGACGACCATCGATGGTGTCGACAAAGATGACCTCCAGAAAAACTCCCGAGTGGGCCTGACCCTCTCTTTTGCCGTGGGACGAAGGAAGAGCATTAAACTGGCGGTACACACCGGCGCCGTCACCTCAATCGGCGCCGACTTCGACATCGCTACCATCGCCTATCAGGTTATTTGGTAGGGACATCGCGCATCGCCCGAAGGGCGGTCACGGCAGAGCCGTGGAGGTCGCGAAGCGACCAGCGTGGGCTAGGAACCGACGCCAGGCCGAAGGCCTGCCGAGCCGATAGGCTCGGGCCCGCGGAGCGGGTAGCGTGGGCAAGGGACCCGGAGCGACAATAACTGTTGAGAATCAGGGTGTTGTAGGGGCGGACCCCCGTGACGGCCCGTGTTGGACATCAATGTAGTCCCCCAATCCCGACGCGGGCAGGCACAGGGAAGCCCCTACAGATTGTTCCGGCATTACCGGGTCGCTAATCCAACGCTTCCACCCCCGTCAGGCCTCCCCATTTATTGAGATCATCAATCACTGTGACCCAAGGAACCTGCCGGTCCCAATAGACATGCACCGACGGTTCTTTCGAAATCTCTCCGTGAACGAACGGCAATGCAATATGCATCTCGTCCGCCCACCGAGAGGAACTGAAAAACATTGTGCTTCCACACTCCGAGCAGAAGCCCCGCTTGGCCTCCTCGCTGCTGTGATACCACCGCAGAACGTGCTCGCCTCCCGTCAGCCGAAAATGCTCCGTCGCGACGCCGAACCACGTCACGAATGGCGCACCATGGGCCCGGCGACAGAGATCGCAATGGCAGTGACCGCACCACTTGACGGGCTCCTTGACCTCGAACGTCACTCGCCCGCAAAGGCACGATCCGGAAACAGTATCGATGTTCTGCGTCATGATTCCTCCGCATGCAATTCTCTCATGAGAGCCGGCCCAAACCCTCTCGGCCGGAGTATCATGCCTGCGATACGACGCTGAAAGCGGAGGAAGCCGATGTTTGACCAGATCCTGACCAAAACCTACTACAACAATACGATCGCCGAATGGGGCAAGGCGCTGGCAATCGTCGTCGCCGCAATGGTGATTGGAAAAATCCTCTACTGGATCTCAAAAAATCTCCTATTGAAGCTGACCAGCAAGACCGAGACCAAGTTTGACGATATCCTTCTCGATCTGATCGAGGAACCGATCGTCTTCGCTTTCACAGCAGCCGGAATGTGGTACGGCCTTCATTCACTGACTCTCGGTGAAAGATCCCAAGGGTGGATTGGGAACGGTTTCCAATTCGTCATCGTGCTGGCCATCACCTGGCTGGTGGCCAGGCTGTTGAAATCAATTTTCACGTTCTATCTGGCGCCTCTGGTGGAAGCATCGGAGAACGACCTCGACGACCAGGTTCTGCCGATTATCCAGAAGGGCACCAACCTGATCATCTGGTCCGTAGGCATCATCGTCGCCCTCAACAATGCCGGCTATGACGTCGGCGCGGTCCTCGCCGGACTCGGCATCGGTGGTTTGGCCCTGGCCATGGCAGCCAAGGACACCGTCTCCAACTTCTTCGGTGGCGTAACAATCTTCGTCGACCAACCCTTCAAACTTGGTGACCGGGTCAAGGTATCGGGCTTTGACGGAACGATCGAAGAGATCGGCATTCGAAGCACCCGCATGAGAACCCTGGCGGGTACGCTGGTGACGATCCCCAACTCAGTCTTTTCGGATTCTGAGGTCGAAAATGTCAGCGAAGAACCCTCCAGGAAGGTCAGCCTCAATCTGGGCCTGACCTACGACACAACGCCGGACTCGATGAAAAAGGCGATGTCGATCCTGCGGGAAATTGCAGCGAGCAACGACCACCTCGAAGAGAAGGTTGTCGTGTCGTTCAATGCCTTTGGCGACTTCGCGATGAATATCCTCTTGATTTATTACATCAAAAAAGGCGCCGACATCATGGACACCCAGACAGAAGTCAACATGGAGGTCCTCGACCGCTTCAACGCCGCAGGGCTGGAGTTCGCCTTCCCCACCCAGACGCTCTATACGGTCAACCAGGAAAGCTCCTAAGCAACCACGGAGGTTCTAATGACACGCCTGACCTTGAGATCCCTGATTGCCAGTCGAAAGACCGCCCTTGTAGCAGGCGCCCTGATCGTCACCGCGGGGTGCACGCTCAATCCGGCCACCGGGCGACGGCAGCTGTCACTGATCGGCGAGCAACAAGAGATCGCCATGGGCCTCCAGTACGACAAGGGCGTCACTGCCGAATTCGGCCTTTACCCAGACGATGACTGGCAAGCCTACATCCAGGAGGTTGGCAACAGATTGGCCGCCACCTCGGAGCGCCCCCAACTGCCATGGCAATTCAAGGTGGTCGACGACGACACAGTCAACGCCTTTGCCGTTCCCGGCGGCTACATCTACATGACCCGCGGCATCCTGGCCCATTTCAACTCCGAAGCCCAGCTGGCGACCGTAATGGGCCACGAGATCGGCCACGTCACGGCCCGGCACAGTGTCGAACAGATGAGCCGGGCTCAATTGGCACAGTTGGGCGTTGGCATTGCAATGGTGGCTTCGGAGGAGTTCCGGCAATATTCCCAATTTGCCGAATTGGGACTGGGCGTGCTCTTTTTGAAGTTCTCCCGTGACGACGAGCGTCAGGCCGACGGTCTGGGCATGCGCTACCTGCTCCGGGCGAGTTACGATCCCCACGAAGCTCCGAAAGTGTTCGAAATGCTCGAGCGGCACGGTCAGGTCCAGGGTCAGGCCCGGCTGCCGGAGTGGCAAGCGACCCATCCCAGTCCCGACCGCCGGGTGGCCAACCTTGAGGAGAAAATCAGCCGACTTCCTCCCGAGCAGCAGGAAGGTACGGTCAAACGCAATGAATACCTCCGCCGCCTTGAAGGCATGACCTTCGGCAAGGACCCCCGACAGGGATACTCGGCCGGATCGACCTTTTACCACCCGGACATGGCTTTCCGCATGGATTTCCCGAAGGACTGGAAGATCGTCAACCAGCGCCAACTGGTCGCTGGAGTCAACCCCGACCAGAATGCCTTTGTCGTCCTGAGCCTGGCTCAGGAGAAGACGCCACAGGAGGCCGAAAGGGCCTTCTTCGCCCAGGAGGGCATCCGCAGGGGCTCCCAGTGGCAAAGGGGCTTCCGGCATTTTGAGGTGACTCCCAAACCCGATGCCTCCGGCAGGACGGGAGTTCCGATTCGTGGAACGGTGGGATTCCGGTCCCACCAGGACATAATTTTCCGCCTGATCTGCTACACGTCGGCTGACCGGTGGCAGAACTACAGCAAGGCGATGCATCGCTCACTCCCCAGCTTCAAGCGACTGACCAACAAGCGGTACCTCGATGTCCATGCCAAAAAGCTCAGGATCGCCAAGCTGGGCAAATCGATGAGCCTCGAAGAGTTCAACCGCCGAAACCCCTCGACCATCGAGTTCGATGCCCTTGCAGTGCTCAACGGGGTCGAGGCGTCAGAGGTCCTGCCCAAGGGCATGCTGGTCAAACGCGTGGTCGGAAAGGATCCGCCGAAGAACTAGGCGGGCCAAGGCCGGATCTGGTACCGATGGTGCCGCACTTGTGCTACACTATTTCCAGGAGGCCTCATGCCGGCAAAAAACCCCAGAATTAGTGCGGTCGTCGATCCCGGGCTCTTGAAATGGTTACAAACGAAGGCCGGGCAAGAGGGAATTTCCGTGTCTCTGATTGTTCGCGACATTCTAATGAAAATGCGCACCGAAGAAGAAGAGCAATACTGGGCAACCGAAGGGGAAGAGCGCCTGAGGAACTTCAGGCCGTCAGATGCATTGGATCATGACGACGTCTGGAACTCGCCCTAAGCCATGCCCCGATACCGGCTGCTCTACCATCGAGAGGCCGTCGAACGGGATTTGCCGAGGCTTGATCACTCGATCCGAGGCCGGATCCGGGCGGCCATCGAACGAAAGCTCATCGACCATCCCGAAAAGTTTGCGAAACCCCTGGCCCATACGACCCAACGTCTGTGGGCCCTGCGCGTCGGTGACTGGCGCGTCATCTTCGCCCTACGAAAAGAAGAACTCTGGATTCTGAAGATCGGCCACCGCCGCGATGTGTACTCCTCCCGCACCTATCCCGAACCCATAGGAAAATACTCAGTTTCCGAGCCTAACGGCGGTCACCGGTCGACGGTCCCGGCCCCGGCCTGGCCCCAGTCAACTGCCGAGCCTCAGAGACCATCGCCCCCAGTTCGGTGACCCGTCCGTTGCCCTCGAAGCCTTCTGCCTGAAGACGTTGCACCCGCCGAAGAACATCGTTGAAATCACCATCCTTGGCCCAATAGGCGCCTTTGAGGATCTCGGCGAACTCGGCGACGGTCGAGGCCAGTTTCAATGCCGGCGAAGCGTCATCCCAGCTCTTGGCCAGTTGCGAAACCCGGAGGGTCTCGTCGAGTTCGATCTCGCGAGTTTCACCCATCGGACG
Organism: Thermoanaerobaculales bacterium; assembly: GCA_029932545.1. Taxonomy (GTDB): domain Bacteria; phylum Acidobacteriota; class Thermoanaerobaculia; order Thermoanaerobaculales; family Sulfomarinibacteraceae; genus DAOWGJ01. The sequence goes on from JAOZPW010000252.1 coordinate 4,748, forward strand.
GTAGCGTAGGCGCAAGGTGGCAACTCGTCCGCGGCGCGGTGCCTCAGACCGAAGCTTGACCTCGTAGACCGCGGTGACCGTGTGGCCGGCGCCGATCTCGCCGGCGTCAACGGTGGGATCACGGAAGAGATGGTCGGCAATGTCTCGGTTTTCATAACCCAGTAGACGCCACCGTGAAACGACGTCGGGGTCGAACTCCACCTGCGCCTTGGCGTCATGACCCAGGGTCAGAAGGGTGCCCGTCAACTCTTCGACAAAGATCCTTCGCGCCTCGGACAGCCCGTCGACGTAGGCGTAGCGTCCATTGCCGCTGTCCGCCAACTGTTCCATCAGGGTGTCGTTGTAGTTGCCCATGCCGAAGCCGACAGTGGTCAGCTCGATACCGCCTGAGGCTTCGCGCCGGATGCGCTCGAGAATGGAACCGTGCCCTGTTCGGCCGACGTTGGCCACCCCGTCCGAACACAGGATGACCCGGCGAAGGCGCCCGTCGTCGTCCCCATCACTGAGTAAATCGTAGGCCAGAACGAGGCCCTGCTCGGCGTTAGTCGCTCCGCCCGGCGCCAGGTTCTGAACAGCCCTGCGAATCGCGTCATGATCGGTCGTCGGCTTGAGAAGCACCCGACCGGACGAGCCGTAGACAACCATACCAACATGGTCGTCCCGGCGGAGGTTCTCGAGCAGCTCATACAGAGCCTTCTTGACCAGACCCAGACGGTTCTCACGGTCCATCGAGCCGGAAACGTCAATGCAGAAGACCAGCACAGCGGGCGGGCGATCGGCGGCATCAACCTCGCGGGCCTTGACGGCCAGACGCAGGGTGTAGGTACGCTCCCCGGCAGCGAAGGCCGACGGCGCTCCCTCGGCGATCAGGCGGAAATCACCTTTGCGGGGCG
>JAOZPW010000035.1 GCA_029932545.1 Thermoanaerobaculales bacterium
ACGAAAGAAAATCCCTATCCGATGCTCCTGGCACGGTCGCCCTACAGCGTTGGGCCATACGGGGTCGATCGTTATCCGGAGTCGTTCTATCTGCCCGAAGAAATGGTTCGCGAGGGTTTTATCTTTGTCGAGCAGGACGTCCGTGGACGATTTATGTCTGATGGTGAGTTCGTCAATATGCGGCCTCATGTGGCGGAGATTAACGAGAGCACCGATACGTATGACACTGTCGAGTGGCTGGTGACCCATTTGAAGCACAACAACGGCAAGGTCGGCATCTGGGGGAATTCCTACCTGGGTTTCTACACCTCGGCAGGCATCATCGACACCCACCCGGCGATCAAGGCAGCCATGCCCTCGGCGCCGATCGCTGACTGGTATTTCGATGACATGCACCATCACGGAGCCTTCAGCCTCAATCTGACCTTTAATTTCTTCTCGTCCTTCGGTGTTGTTCGTGAAGGGCCGACAACCGAGTGGCCCGAGAGGTTTGATCACGAAACTCCGGATGGTTATCAGTTTTTCTTGGACCTGGGGCCATTGTCCAATATCAACGAACGCCACCTTCACCACGAGATCCCATTCTGGGAGGCAATCATTGCCCACCCGAATTACGATCAGTTCTGGAAGGCACGGAATATTCTCCCTCACCTGAATAATGTCAGATGTGCCGTGTTGACGGTCGGTGGTCTCTTCGATGCCGAGGATCTCTACGGAGCTTGGCACACCTACGAGAGTATCGAGGCCAAAAACTCGGGCCTCGACAATACGATCGTCATGGGCCCTTGGTCGCACGGTGCGTGGCTTCGCTACGAAGGCAAGAGCCTCGGCAGCGCTGAATTTGGTTTTGCCACCGGCAGTGACTTCCGGGAGCGAGTGCTCGTGCCGTTCTTTCTGCATCACCTCAAGGGCGGGGATACGCCCGCCATTCCTGAAGCGATGATTTTCGAAACTGGGGCCAATCGGTGGCGTTCATTCGACCAGTGGCCTCCGGAAACGCTGGAAAACTCGACCTTGTATCTGGGCGGTGGGGGAGGTCTGACCTGGGCGTCTTCCGCAGTCGAAGACGAGGCCTTCGAAGAGTTCCCCAGTGACCCGGCAAAACCGGTGCCGTACTCAGCCGCCATTACGACCGGTTGGAACAAGGAATACATGACCGAGGACCAGCGATTCGCATCGCGGCGTCCGGACGTTCTGGTCTTCCAGTCGGAGCCTTTGGCCGAGAATCTGACGATCGCCGGACCCCTGGAAGCCGACCTGTGGGTCTCGACGACCGGGACCGACGCCGACTGGGTTGTCAAGCTGGTCGACGAGTTCCCGGGGCGGCTGCCAGGGTATGACCCCGACTCCGACGAGGAAGACCTTGGCGGGACGCAACGCCTGGTGCGGTCAGAAATTTTTCGCGGCCGTTACCGCAACGGGTATGACCAGCCCGAGCCCTTCGTGTCTGGTGAGCCGACCCGGGTGGTCGTCCCGCTTCAAGGTGTGCTCCATACATTCAAAAAGGGGCACCGCATTATGATCCAGATCCAGAGTTCGCTCTTTCCCTTCTTTGATCGCAATCCACAGACCTTCGTCCCCAACATCTTCGAGGCAGAGGAGAAGGACTTCGTAAAGGCGACACATCGCATCTTTGTCTCGGCCGAGCATCCGTCGGTGATCCGTGTCGGTGTACTGTCGGGACCGGTGGGTCTTCGGGAGTCATCGGAGAACTGATGAGATCCAATCGTTTGGTCGGTGGCGCGTTCCTCCTGATGTTGGGATTGATCGGGTGCGCTCAACAGGGGAGTCGGGTTGCAGATCAGACCACCCGCCGCAGGGTCGTGCTGATCAGTATTGACACCTGCCGTGCGGATCGACTGAGCAGCTATGGTTTTCCCCAGGACACCACGCCGAACCTGGATGCGCTTTCCAAGGATGGCGTCAGGTTCAGTGCAGCCTCTACAGCGGCGCCGATTACGCGGCCGGCGCGGTGAGTGCGTGGGAGGAAGCGGTTGTGTTGAACCCGGATTCTCCTGAGGTGCTCAATAGCCTTGCCTGGGTACTGCCCCGGTGCCAGGAGTCGTGCAGTCACCTTGGCTCGCCGGGCATGCCGGTTGACGAACGACAGGGATCCGGCTGTTCTTGATACGCTGGCGACTGCTCTGGCAGGGGTAGGACACCTGGATGAAGCGGTCGAGACGTCTCTTCGGGCTTCAGAGCTGGCACGCTCCATGGGGAGGCGCGATCTTGCCGCCAGAATTGACAAACGTCGAGAGGCTTTTGGTGGAGTTCGCCCCTGAGAATTTCTCGACTCAGGTGAGGTGATACTCTGGCAAAGCGAGTGCTCGATCAATTGCTTGGACAGAGTGAGGTTTGACGATGCTCCAGAAATACAGTTGGAAGAAGAAGACCACAGTGGCCGGGGTTGTGATGGCCCTCGGCCTGTTAATTACGGGATGCGGCCGCCCATTGGACCTTCCGGTCGATGGCGCGATTCCCGTCCTCGACCTTGGGGGTTCAAGTCTGCCCAGTGATGGTGAGATCCTCGAGATTGCCTCCAACGCCAGGATTGACTCGAGTGTTCCAAGGCTGATTGTTGACTACCCCCTGGATCATTCGGTCTTCCCTCCGGAAATCGTCGCCCCGAATTTCCGGTTTCTCGACCGAGAAAAGCATGTTGAACGATGGTTGATTCATATCGACCTCACCCCCGAAAGTGGCCAACTGTATGTTCTGACTGATGCCGACCCGGGTCGGAAACCTCCGGTGATCGATGAACGGTGTGTGACCGATTCCAATGTCTGCAAACCGACAGCACGGGAGAAAGCCGTCAGACAATGGACCCCGAACGAAGCGACCTGGAAGATGATCAAGGCCGCATCTGTCGAACGGGATGTCACGGTGACGATCTACGGCCTGTCCGAGAATCTTCGGAGGGTCGTCAGTGAAGGACAAGTGGCGATCCGAACTTCTGCGGATGCTCTTGGGGCCCTCTTGTTCTATCGCGATGTTCCTCTGATGCCTTCGGAGAACGTCGATGGGGTTGTCAAGCCGCTGGCCCAGGGTGCGTTGCCTCTGATAGCGTGGCGCCTCAGGGATGTTTCACAGCCGGAATCCAAAGTGGTGATGGAAGGGATGCCGACCTGCGCCAACTGTCACTCCTTCTCCGCGGACGGTGCCACGATCGGAATGGACATGGACGGTCCCTCGGGGGACAAAGGCGCCTATGCCATCGCGAGGGTTGCACCGGAGACCGTGATCGAAAGTGACGATGTTTTTTCATGGAATGACTTCAACCCCGACCGAGTCACTTTCGGTCTGTTCTCCAGGGTTTCCCCGAACGGTCGGTACGTCGTGTCGTCGGTGGACGAGGAAGTCTTTGTAGCCAACTACGTCGATTACCGGTTCCTGCAGACCTTCTACCCGACCCGCGGCATTCTTGCCATTTACGACCGGGAAAAGGACACAATCACACCGCTGTCCGGGGCGGACGATCCCGCCTTCGTGCACTGTAACGCTACGTGGAGTCCCGACGGATCGACGCTGGCTTTCCTGCGGGCGTCGGCCAGACCGGCACGGCCTGCCGGCATGATCCAACCGACCTATTCCAACGATCCCAACGAGCCGCGAATGCAATACGACATTTACACAATACCGTTCAACGACGGACGTGGCGGGGAACCCCTGTTATTGGAAGGGGCGTCGGCCAACGGCAAGAGCAACTCGTTTCCAAAATACTCACCGGATGGTCGGTGGCTCGTCTATGTCCAAGCTCAAAACGGTCTGCTGATGAGGCCGGACGGCGAACTCTTCATCGTTCCCGCTCAAGGGGGAGTCGCCCGCAAGATGACATGCAACACAGACCTCATGAACTCGTGGCACAGTTGGTCCCCCAATTCCAGGTGGTTGGTGTTTTCTTCAAAATCCAACCGTCCGTACACACAGATGTTTCTGACCCACATTGACGAGGAGGGGAACGACACGCCGGCGATTCTCGTGCCGTGGTCAACTGCGGATAACCGTGCAGTCAATCTGCCGGAGTTCGCCAACATCAGGCCGGAAGAGCTCGAAAAAATTCTGACGCCGGCGGTTGATTACCGCCGGCTGCTGGATCACGGGGCATCACTTCGAGATCAAGGAGACCTCGAGGCATCCGAGGAAGCGCTCCGTCAGTCACTTGAGCTGCGGCCAAATTTTTCCGAGACACGAAGAATCTACGCTGGAGTATTGGCCGAAGTGGGCAAAGATGATCAGGCGATCGATGCATACAAGGAGTTGATCAAGGTTGAGGGGGAGAACTCCAAGGCGTTGAGCAATCTGGGCTTCCTGCTCAATCGGAAAGGGAAGGTGACCGAAGCCGTTGCTGCCTACCGGAGATCTCTGGAACTCGAGCCGGATAACGCATCGGCCGACCTCAATCTCGGAGCAATTTTTGCGAAACTCGGGGAGGATGAGAAGGCCGTCAACCACCTCGAGCAGGCCCTTGAGTCCGAGCCCGGTAATGCATCGGCTCACCGTATTCTTGGGCTGGTGCTGGATCGAAGTGGTCATGCTGGTTTGGCCATTCCCCATCTGGAAAGGGCGTTGCAGGCCGATCCCAACCAGGTGAATCTGAGACGAAAGCTCGCCCTGTCCTACGTGCGCCTCGGGCGTGACGAGGATGCAATTCCGCATCTGCAATGGTTGTCCGAAAGGCAGCCTCGGGATGTCAGCGTCAAGAACAGTCTTGGTTTTGCGCTTGACAGGTCCGGTCACCATGAGGAAGCCATCGAACAGTTTTCCACGGTGGTAGCCATTGACCCTGGCGTTGACTCTGCCTGGGTCAATTGGGGCGTGGCTTTGGCAGGTTTGGGCCGTCATGATGAGGCCCGGGAGAAATTTCGAAAGGCCCTGGAAATCAACCCAGGGAATTCGTCTGCCGTCAACAATCTGGAGAAGACTGGGCGGGAACGGTAGGTCTCGGACCCTCGCAGGTTTTGACGACATGATGTTAGCCCGCACCATACCTATCCTGTTCGCTCAGGTTGGCGCCCGGTAAGGCTCCTTCTCCCGGTTTGCGGGCCCTGAAGGACCCGCCTACAATTTCCGAAATTATTGAATTCACGGCAGTTCAATGTAGGCGCGTCCTTCAGGGCGCGCTCGAGCGCGAAGGCCGTTGTGGTTCGCGCCTTGCAGCCGGACACTGGTGAGAAGTACGGGCTAACCGCCAAACCCGGTGCGGTCTTGCCACTGCATTCGTGGATCATTTTCTCAGACGCCACACGCCTGATATCTTGATTTCCGATATTCATGAGCCTGTGGTAACGTATTTCTCAGGTTGAAAAACTTGATACTGAATGAGGTTGGTGCGGGTGGTTGTCGGGCGACGACCGCGTTGGATCTGCGCATGGCGTGTGTCCCTGCGGTTGGAATCAGCGAAACACCGGCCTCCTCTTTTTTGTCACCTACTAAACGACGTTTTGTCGTTATGAGTGGGATCAATTGGTGGGCGGGGTCGTGGCCGGGTGGCCGAGACTCCTGAAGGAATGGAAGGAGAAATCGATGCGAGCATCTAACTTTATTATTTTTTTCCTCATGGTGGCAATGGTGGTGCCGGCTTTTGCCGACGATCCGCCGGTGCAGACCACCCGTGACGACCGGGGCGTCTGGTTCATCGAAGGCGGTGATTTGTACGACGTCTACGAGGCCATGGGCTACGCGGTTGCAACGGATCGCCTGTGGCAGATGGATCTCTTCCGCCGCAACTCTCGAGGTACTCTTTCCGAGCTTTTCGGCGCCGAGTTCCTGGGTTCGGACTTCCTCAGTGGCGATATTTTTATCCGCAATTTCATGTACTCCGAGGAAGAACTGACAGGCCTTTTCAACGATCTGGACGACGACGGCCAGGTTGCTGTCCAAGGATACGTCGACGGCGTCAACCGGCGGATTTTCGAGATCTACGGTGACTGGCTGCTGATGCCCTACGAGTACTGGATGGGCAGCTTCTTCTCCTCCTTTGTCGGTGGACTGGGATACAGCATGATACCCACTCCGTGGACCGTCGAGGACGTTGTGGCGTGGATGGCTTTGATGCAGCGAAACTTTGATCCGGAGGCCCTTGACTCCACTCAGCTCGATAACTTTGTCCTCTATTCGACCTGGGCACAGGTCTTTCCGGAAGATTTTAATGCGATGTTCGCCGATGTGCGTTGGCTCAACGACCCGAGCGCGCAGACGATGATTCCCCCCCCGGGCAAGGTGGGAGAATTGACCACGTCTGATGAGGTCTACAGCGTCAAGGGGGCAGCGGTCACCGAGCCGCAGTTTGCGGGCATTGAGCCCGACGCCTTCCCGGATTTAGGGATTGCGGCGGCAAGGATTCGCGCGCAATACGAGGATCGCGACGAGGCGCTGGAGAAGATCGACGCCAAGATCAAGATGGGCAGCTACGCCTGGACGGTCTCGGGCGACAAGACTGCGTCCGGCAATCCGATCATGTACTCGGGCCCGCAGATGGGCTTCTCCTTGCCGTCCATCATCATGGAGGGTTCGGTCCGTGGTGGTGGAATGGAGGTCTCCGGCATGGTGATCCCCGGCATTCCCGGTATCATCATCGGCCGTACGCCGCACCACTCGTGGTCGATGCAGGTGGGCCATGCCCATACCCTGGACTATTTCATGGAGGCGCCGCAAAGTGTCTCCCTCCACCGCATGGAGACCATCAATCCCGCCGGCGGAGATCCTGTGACCTTCCCGGTCTTCCGGAGTTCTCACGGTCCGATCATCGAGCCGTTTCCCTACAATCCGGACGACCCGGGGTCGGTCATTGTTTCCTACGCCTACGGGCATTGGGGGCGTGAAGCCAAGAGTATTGAGGGTTTCATGAAACTCGCACGTGCAACCAGCATGGACGAGTTTGACGAAGGCATCGAGCAGTTGGCGGTCAGCCAGCATTTCACCTACGCCGACCGCGATGGCAACATTGCCTACTGGATGTCCGGCTATGACCCGATTCGCGCTGCGGGCGCTGATCCTCGTTTTCCGATGATCGGGAACGGCTCCCAGGAGTGGACCGGGGAACGGCGTGAGCGGGCACACGATGAGAATACCCCCCGGGGCTTCTATGGCGGTTGGAACAACAAGGCGTCGGTCGACTACCCCAACGCGACCAACACCACCTCCTACTATTTTGGTCCGTTCCACCGTGCGCACGTGATCGACGAGTACCTGGCTGCGCATGATGATCTGACCTATTTTGAAGTGCGCGACCTCGCGCTCAACATCGCCACCACCAGCAGCTTCGGTGGAGGTGGCAACACCTGGTCGTTCGTGGCCGATGATTTCACGGCCGCTGTTGAAATGGATTCAACGGCCGATCGATCCGCGGTGATCGCCATGCTCGAGGCATGGGACGGCCATTTCGTCGCCGGCGGTGAAGCCGCGTGGCGTTTCGGTCCCCTTCGTGCCGACGCATGGGTCTTCCAGGACGCCTGGATCAAGGAGGTCATGAGATTGACCTTCGAGGACGAATTCATGGCTTCGGGAATGGACTGGAACGGTCAAACGAAGCACATGCTCTTCAACGTCTTGCTCCGGGCCCTCGCCGGTGGCGAAGCGGCACTGCCCACCTATTACGATTGGTTCCAGGACAAACTGGCATCGGGCAAACCCACCGACGCCGAGGGTATTATCCTGATGGCCCTCGACAATACGATTACTGCATTGGGCCTGGGTCCGTACGAGGCGCCGCGTGGCGAAATTGTCTTCGGCCACTCGCTCCTCGCCAGTCTCGATCCGGCATTCGCAGCAATCCACTCGATGCCGTTCTCGAGCCGCTCGACCTACGCCCATTGCGTAGAGTTCGACGAGACCGGACCGATCAACATTCAGAGCATGTTCCCCCTCGGCGAGTCGGGTCAGCTCTGGTTCGACGGGACTTCGACTCCGGTGTTCGACAACCACTTCTTCTCGATGGCGCCGGTCTTCGATCCTTTCTTGATGCGTCCGTTCCCGCTGTTTGATTGACGCCAATGGTACGGAGAGTTTTTCATGCTTTTTATTGACTTCGACTGGATCGAGGATTGGAGAGAAAGATGAGTAGAAAACCAGGAATGCGGCTGCTCCCTCAGGGACGAAGAGTGGCCATTGTCGTCCTTGCGGTGGCATCAATGGTGGTCTTCGCCACGCCGGGCCAGGCGGTCGATTTATCGAAAGGCGATTACACCCTCAATTTGGATACGACCCTCTCGTGGGGCGCCCGCTATCGGGTGTCCGATCCGGACATGCGATTGATCGGCCTTCCCAGCGGAGGAACGGCCTACTCGGTCAACGGTGATGACGGCAACCTCAATTTTGATACAGGGATCGTCAGTAATACGGTCAAAGCGACCATCGATCTTGATTTCGCCTATAAGAACTTCGGTGTCTTTATGCGAGGAAGCGGTTTTTACGATTTCGAGCTGGAGGAGGGTGACCGGGTGCGCACACCAATCTCCGCTGATGCCTTGAACTGGGCGGGGAGCCGCGTCGAGCTGCTCGACGCCTTTGCCTGGTTGAAGTTCAGGGTCGGCAACGGGGCCGGTCAGATTCGAGCCGGTAGCCAGGTTCTCAACTGGGGAGAGAGTACTTACATTCAGGGTGGTTTGAGTTCGATCAACGCGGTCGATGTTTCGGCGATCCGGGTTCCGGGCGCCGAGCTTCGTGAGGCTTACCGGCCCAGCGGAATGGTGTGGGCGTCGATGGACCTGTCCTCGTCGGTTTCGCTCGAGGGCTTCTACCAGTACGAGTGGAACGAGACCGTCATTGACCCGCCGGGCACCTACTTCTCGACCAACGATTTTGCCGGCCGCGGCGGGACCCACCTGTTCTTGGGCTTTGCAAATTTCGCTGACGACGGCGTTCCTCCGGCGTGGGCGGATCAGGACCTCGACCATCCCTTCATGAGTGTTTCGCACGGTGAAAACCAGGAGGCCGAGGACGGTGGACAGTACGGCCTGGCCTTGCGGTGGTTTGCCGAAGGCCTCGGGAGCACCGAGTTTGGTTTCTACTATGTCAACTACCACAGCAGATTGCCGATAATCAGCTCCTTGACCGGATCCGCGGATGTTGCGGGGGACCTCCAGGCAATCGGTGGTGCGGCGGCATTGATGGTCTATTACCTCTACGGAGTTCCACCGGGGCTGTCCCCCGAGGTCGATGCGGCTGCTGCGGGGGCTGCGAGCGCAGCGGCGATGGACGCCTATGCCGCAACGGCGAGGTATTTCCTGGATTACGTGGAAGATATCAAAATGTATGGTTTCAGCTGGAATGCTCAGCTGGGCACCAGCGGCATCGCCTTCCAGGGTGAGCTCACCTACCAGCAGGACAAGCCATTTCAGGTCGATGACATCGAATTGGTCTATGCCGCCCTGTCACCGATTTCCGCCGGGTTAGCGGCGACCAATCAGGTGGCGCCCGGAGGCGTTGGCTTTGACACCGTGATCAATGGCTACCGCCTTATGGATGCGTACCAGGGGCAGTTCACCCTGACCAAGGTCTTCGGGCCGGTTCTGGGGGCCGACCAGGGCGTACTCTTGATGGAAGCTGCATACGACCACGTCTCGGGCATGCCGTCGAAAGACGTCTTGCGCTTCGACGGTCCGGGGACCTACACCAGCGGTAATCCGCTGCATGCGGGCCCCGGTGGCGCCCATGCCGGTAAACCCTACGAGCCGGCCAGCGCCTATGCCGATCCAAATTCCTGGGGTTATCGTCTGGCCGGAAAACTGGTCTACAACAATGCCTTTGGCGCATGGGCATTGACGCCCCGGTTCGCGTGGCAGCATGACGTCAGCGGGATCACTCCAGGCCCCGGCGGCAACTTCATCGAAGGCCGCAAGGCCGTGACCGTCGGTGTGAGCATGGATTACCAGAACCAATGGCAGTTTGACCTCAGCTACACCGACTTCAGTGGCGCAGGACGCTACAACCTCATCAACGACCGCGACTTTGTCGGGGCATTCGTCAAGTACTCATTCTAGGGAGGCACGACTATGAAACGGAAAAATCTGATTATCTTTGCGGCGGCGTTGTTGGTCCTTGTTGGGACATCATCGACGCTTTGGGCTGGACTGACCCCAGAGGAAGTGGCCCGGCTTGGCGCCGACCTCACTCCCATGGGCGCCGAGAAAGCAGGAAACGCTGATGGAACGATTCCTGCCTGGGACGGCGGCATTACGACGCCTCCGGCCGGCTATGTTGAGGGCGAACACTATGTTAATCCCTATGCCGCCGACAAGGTTCTTTTCACCATTACCGGTGACAACGTTGCGGATTACCAGGACAAACTGACCCCTGGTCAGGTGGCCCTGCTCAAGACCTATCCGTCTTATAAGATGATGGTCTACCCGACTCATCGCAGCGCATCTTTCCCGCAGCGAATCTATGACAAGACCAAGGAGAACGCCGGTACGGCGACAACGGTCGACAACGGTTATGGTGTCACCGGTACGATCAACGGCATTCCGTTCCCGATTCCGAAGAAGGGTGTCGAGGGTATCTGGAACCACATCCTGCGATATCGCTCGGACAGTGCGGCGCGGGACATCGCCCAGGCGGCGCCAACCCGCAAGGGTTCGTACACCCTGGTCCAGTTCCACGATGAGTTCTACATGACCTACAGCATGGAGGGCAAGACCGAAGCCGACCTCAACAACAAGGTCCTGATGTTCAAACAGGAAGTGATGGCGCCCGCCCGTCTGGCCGGTGGCATCCTCTTGGTGCAGGAGTCCATGAATCAGGTCAAGGAGCTTCGCAGTGCGTGGCTCTACAACGCCGGGCAGCGCAGGGTTCGCCGTGCGCCGAACGTCGCCTACGACAATCCAGGAACGGCGGCCGACGGCATGCGGACATCTGATCAGTTCGACATGTATAACGGCGCCGTCGATCGCTACGACTGGGAGCTTGTCGGCAAGAAAGAAATCTACATACCCTACAACTCCTACAAGCTGCAGGACCCGACGGTCAAGATCAAGGACATCCTGACGCCGCTCCATATCAACCAGGATCTGGTGCGGTACGAACTGCATCGGGTATGGGTTGTCGATGCCAGACTGAAGAAGGGTGAGCGTCACGTCTACAAGAGGCGAACCTTCTACTTCGACGAGGACAGTTGGCAGATCGTCGCGATGGATCAGTATGACAAACGCGACCAACTGTGGCGGGTTTCCGAGGCGCACGTGATCAACTACTACAACGTGCCGACCATCTGGACGGCTCTGGAGGTTCACACCGATCTTCAAGCGGGGCGTTACCTCGCGATCGGCCTCAATAGTGAGAACAAGGCGTACACCTTTAACATCAAGCGGACGATGGAGGACTACACTCCGGCGGCTCTGCGACGCGCCGGACGGCGCTAGGTTCATCCAGGAAACGGCCGGGCCTTTCAGGGCCCGGCCGCCTTTTTTTTTTGGAGGTCCGGTCCCGGCCCGGTATGGCCGGGAGCTTTGAGCTGTTAGATCTTAGCGGTGAGTTCAGGATTATTGTTCTGAGAGCCATGAAGCTGCGAGCTAAAAGCTAACGGCTAATAGCTAATAGCTTCCTTACCATCTGGCATAGAAATTCGGTGGTAAGAGACTGAGGAGGAGGACAGATGGTAGCAATGAATTATCGAAGAGTCCCGTGGCGTTGGCCGTTGGTTGCGGCGATCTGCCTACTCGTGGTTGTGCCCGGTGGCGCCCAAGATGAGGAACCGCCGGAGTACGCCGTTCAGGCGCCTCTCGTCTCAAAGTCGTTGCTGATCGATGTGGCAGCCGTTGACGGGTTGTTGGTCGCCGTCGGGTCAAGGGGGCATATTCTGCTCTCTGAGGATCAGGGTCAGTCCTGGAATCAGGCGGAGGTTCCGACCCGGTCTGGCTTGAATGCCGTTTTTTTCCATGACCGTAATCTGGGTTGGGCGGTCGGCCATGACAGTGTCATCGTTCGAACCCAGGATGGGGGAGTGACCTGGGAACGGGTCCACTGGGCGCCCGAGGACGAGAACCCCCTGATGGATGTTTGGTTCAAGAACGCCGAGCAGGGTTTTGCGATTGGGGCCTATGGCACCTTCTTTGAGACCTTCGACGGCGGTACGACCTGGACTTCCCGGTACATCAGTGAGGACGATTTCCACCTCAATCAGATTGTGCCGGCAGGCGATGAACGTCTCTACATCGCGGCAGAGGCTGGTATGTTCTACCGCTCCGACGACGGTGGTGCAACATGGGCTGACCTGCCCACCCCGTATCACGGATCGTTTTTCGGGGTCTTGCCCTTAGAAGGTGACAGCGTTCTGGCCTTCGGCCTCAGGGGACATCTTTTCCGGTCGGACGATGCCGGTGAGACCTGGACCGAGCTCGAGACTCATACCGTTTCGATGTTGACCAGCTCCTTCAAGTTGGCCGACGGGACCATCATCATCACCGGTCTGGGAGGGGTTGTTTTGGAGTCTACCGACGGCGGACAGACTTTTGAATTCCACCAGCACTGCAACAGGCGGGGAATCTCGGCGGGTACCGCCGCGACCGGTGAGACGTTGGTCTTTGTCGGAGAATTCGGTGTCAGAGTACTTCCCCTCAGTAAACTGAACGACAGAAAGGACGGGTAGTGCGATGACAGCCTGGCTCGAAAATCTGATATTTAAAAACCGCCTTCTCGTCGTTGGTTTCTTTCTGTTGATGACGGTGTTCATGGCCTATCAGGCCTCCCATCTTGGCATCGATGCAGGTTTTGCAAAGCTGCTGCCGCTCAAACACGAGTACATGAAGACCTATTTAGAATACCGGGAAGACTTTGGGGGAGCTAATCGTGTCGTCATCGCCATCCAGGCCAAAGATGGTGACATCTTCACCCCGAATTTCTTCCGGGTTTTGCAGGATTTGACTGACGACGTCTTTTTCATTCCTGGAGTTGATCGAACCCGGGTGATGTCGTTGTTCACTCCCAACGTTCGCTTCACCGAGGTGGTCGAGGATGGCATCTCCGGGGGCAACGTCATTCCGGATGATTTTGAGCCGGATGACGAGGGCTTTGCCAAGGTCAAGTCCAACCTCTTCAAGTCGGTCTACATGGGTCGATTGGTGGCCACTGATTTTTCGTCGGCGATCGTTGTCGCCGAGTTGCTCGAGATCAATCCCAATACCGGAGAACGGCTGGACTACATCGATGTCGCCGGCCAGTTGGAGGGGATCCGTACCAAATACGGCAATGACGAGGTTGGTGTCGACTTTGACTATCACATCATCGGCTTCGCCAAGGTCATCGGTGACATTGCTGCCGGGGTATCGAGAGTGGTCCTGTTCTTCCTGGTTGCCTTCTTCATCACGGCGGTCTTCGTCTACATCTACTCTCAGAGCTTCAAACTGACCCTGATCGTCGTCGGCTGTTCTTTGACCTCGGTCATATGGCAGTTAGGTTTGTTGACAATGATGGGCTACGGCATCGACCCGATGTCGATTCTGGTTCCGTTCCTGATCTTCGCCATCGGCGTCAGTCATGGTGTGCAAATGGTCAGTGCCTACGGGGCGGAAGTCTATGAAGGCGCCAAGAGCGAATCGGCGGCCCGCAATACTTTCCGACGTCTGCTGATTCCCGGTGGAATCGCCTTGTTGAGCGACACCATCGGTTTCATCACGATCATGCTGATTGAGATCCGAATGATTCAAGAGATGGCGATCACCGCCAGTCTCGGCGTCGCCGTGATCATCTTGACCAATTTAGTCCTGGTTCCCGTCCTCCTGTCCTACACGCATTTTGACGAAATCTACGCCCTCAAGCTCAGGCGGCGCCATAGCCATTTGGACGGCGCATGGAACGCCCTGGCCGGGGTTGCCAAACCGCGTGCTGCAATGATTGTCATCATCATCGCGGCGATCCTGTTCGGCATTGGCGGATGGAAGGCCAGCCAGATCAAGATCGGCGATTTGCATGCCGGCGTGCCCGAGCTGCGGGCGGACTCCGTCTACAACATCGACACTGATTTCATTACAAGCCGCTTCAATATTGGTGTGGACGTCATCACGGTCATCGTCGAGTCGGTAGCGGAGGGCTGCACCGATTACGAGATCATGACGACGATTGACCGCTTCGAGTGGCATATGCGCAATGTGCCTGGAGTACAGTCGGTACTGGGAGTCGGCGGTGTCGCCAAGATCATCAACGCGGGCTGGAACGAGGGGAGCCTCAAGTGGCGTGTGCTGCCGCGGAATCCGGCGACGATGGCTCAAGCAGTGACCTACATCGACACCAGTACTGGGTTGTTGAATTCCGAGTGCAGCGTCATGCCGGTCTACATCTACACCTCTGACCACAAGGCCGAAACGATCGAGCGCGTTGTTGCCGAGGTCAAGGCGTACCAGGCGGAGCACGGTTCGGAAACGAGCAATTTCAGATTGGCAACCGGCAACGTCGGCGTCATGGGGGCGACCAACGAGGTCGTGTCTGAAGCGCAATTTCCGATGCTGATGTGGGTGTTTGCAGCAATCATTCTCCTGTGCCTGATCACCTTCCGTTCGATCAGGGGCACCCTGTGCATCGTCATCCCGTTGGCCCTGGTGTCTGTTCTCGCCTACGCCCTGATGACCATGTTGGAGATCGGACTCAAGGTCTCGACCCTGCCGGTCGTAGCCCTGGGGGTCGGAGTCGGTGTGGACTACGGGATTTACATTTTCAGCAGGTATCGCAGCTATATCAAGGAGGGGCAGTCGCTGTCCGAGGCCTATCGTAATACTCTGACGATCACCGGCAACGGCGTGTTGTTCACCGGTATCACCCTGGGCATCGGCGTTGCTACGTGGATCTTCTCACCCTTGAAGTTCCAGGCGGATATGGGCATCCTTCTGACCTTCATGTTCCTGGTCAATATGGTCGGGGCTTTGGTACTGTTGCCGGCGCTGTCGAGCTTCTTGCTGAAGAAAGAAAGCTGATTCAGTCCTTCGAATGTCACGCGGCGCCCCGAGGGGCGCCGCTTTTTTTCGTTCAATGTTCTCGGTCCCGGTCGCGGGTTCCAAACCCCGGCCTTCGGGGTCGCTTCGCGCCCCCGCTCGGTGCATTTCCCGGAGGGGCTTGGTTACGGAAATCGGGAGGGAGTCGCCCCTCCGGAAAACGACCTCGGCGGCCTACGGCGTCGGCCATCAAACGATTGCTGAGGTGTTCGCCGTGGGTGCCCGGTGTCGCCCTTCTTCGCATCGACGGATTGGTTGAGAGTTCTGCCCGGTGAAGAGAGAGCGCACCCGGCACGCCCGTTTTGGCGTTTTGTGTGGTCTTGACTTTGGGTGTCGGCGTTGGCTGTTTCAGTTGTCGGCGCGGCCGGGTCAGCAGACAGGCGACAGATCCAGCTGTGACCCGTTTATGATTTCCACCGGGTCGTTCATGAGGGTAAGGGCTGATAGCTGATGAGCCGGTCGCTTCAGCGCCAATGGTTGGTTGACACCGGTTCCCCACGGGGAGTAATCTACTGTTAAGAGAAGGGGATGCCCTGAAAATGAGAAGACGAGAGGCATTCCGGCCTCTCAGGTCAGGGAGTCGGCAATCTTGTATTGAGTCGTTACGCCTCAGCGCTCCAGATTCCAAGTAACAAGAGGGCCGACATGGTTGGTGGTGGCTTTTGAGGCATCAGAAAGGTTCCTCATGAAACCTGGATCTTTGCGCGGTAGCCTGGCGTCGTTGCTCATGGCCATGGGCTGCGTCACCTTGGCGCCGTGCCTGCCTGCCCAGACGACACCATTACTCCAGAGTGAGGCGGAGAAGGCAGCCTCTATTCTAAGGGTGTGGAACACCGCCATGGGGATGGCCTTTCTCGATCATGGGCAATATCCCCAGACAAAGGACATATTTGCTCTGGCAGCCTTTTTGGAGCGGGAAGACTACTGGGAAACGCCCGTCGTGAACGACCCATGGGGTCGGCCCTACCGATGCGACTCGCGCCGGGCGGGGTTTCACGTATGGAGTGCCGGCCCGGATGGGCTCGATGCTACAGACGATGACCAGAGCTGCGGGGGCGACGCCCCCCAAGACCGTGTGGCTGGTTCACATTCAAAGGAGCAACGCCCGAATCTCGTTTCCAAACGCTCTCCAGGGACAGGGCGGGTCGGCAACACCCTCACAGTCACCAGGTCCGGTGATGATGTTGTGCTGGCGTGGGCGCCAACAGGAGTCACCTACGACGTAGTCGGGTCGACCACCGCCAGGTTTCTCAATCCCTTTCTGCTGAGCCGGCAGGCCTCGACCACACACACGTATGTTGGGGCGTTTTCGGGCGGTGGGGACCTCGAGTTCTTCGACGTCACGGACGAGACAGAGACCAACCGCGGAGAGGACGGGAGCGGAAGCCTTCCGCCTCCTCCTCCGGCGGTGGACCCACTTCCGGGAGGCACTGCACTCGTCATCGGCTCCACCGCATCCTTGAGCGGAACGGGTTTCTCCGAGCTCCCGGCCGACAACCTCATCTGTTTTGCAGGCGGAATCTGCCTTTCCCCCGACACCGCGACCCAGCGTACGACCCAACTGAGCTTCACTGTCCCCCCTGGGGCTGTCTCGAGTTCCCTCACCGTGAGCAACGGGATTCTCCAGAGCGCCGCTATCACAGCAGATATCTATCTGGAGAGCCCTGGTGTAGACATCCTTCGTTCGCTCGGGTTTGCCGCGCGGCCTGATGGAGGGGTGGACGTCGGTGGTGAGTACTGGACTACGTCTCGCGTCAGTGGACAGGACCATGTGTACCGACACTACTTCGACCCTGCCTCCGGAAGCTGGACCAGAGAAGCCCGCGAAGGTCCCTACACCGGAATTCACTACACCAGTACCAAGACTGACCGGTTTCAGAATCTGTATGTGGGGTACGGAACCATCGGCGCCTCCGGCGGCTCGAGGAGGATTGCCACCGACCCACCGGCGAACATGGCAAACTGCGTCAACCTTGGCGGCAGTGGTTCCATCCAGGTCCTGGGCGCTGCTCCAGACCCAAACCCAGACGGCGTCGGTGGTCGTGACGTCGTCTACTTTGCATTCAAGGATGCGGGCGCCGGCACCGAGTACATCAAGAAAGTCAATGTCACTGCCGGCGGCTGCTCAGGCGTAGCCGACAACGACTACGGAAACCGCGGTGGGAGCTGGAACTGGGACTTTCAGGTCGGCATGTCGGTCGACGAGGACACTGGGGACCTCTACGTGCCGGAGAAGACCAAAATCACCGTCGTGGCGACCAACGAGACCGTGTCGACCTTCAAGACAGGCTTCAGCAGACTTTTCGGCGTGGACGTGTGGCATGAGCCAGGAGGTAGCTTTGGTGCTGTGCTTGCGGCAGACATCTCTTCGGGCGTAGTGACCTCTGTTTCCTTGGACAATCCGGGCGGCGCCCCTCTCAATGTTGCGAGTGGATCTTTGCTTCGTACCGTGACCTGGAGCAGAAGCAGCCACTCGACCCAATTATGGGCCTCGGCCATCATGAATCGGGTGACCTTTGCCCACAACACCGGCGGTAATATCGCACTCTGGCCGGCGCCCACCCTCAACGCCGAGCCCTATGCGGAGACTGCGCATGTCTGGATATCCTCTCCCGACCCGGACGACAAAGCCGACTACCAGGGAGTAGTCCGGGACTCTGACCCTGCCGCAACGGACTACTCGACGTTCAAGGTCAAGGCATGGTGGGACGACGGTGTCGCTCGGGACATCTGCGCCATGCTCGGGGACGCCCCCACGACTGCGGGTTATGAGCCAAAACCCACTGCCGACGCTTGCTGGCTCCCCTGGGAGGACCCGCAAACGGGTACGCCTAACGGAATCTGTGACAACCAGGAGCCGTTTGACGGTAGCGCAGGGGTGGGAACCTCTACCGACACAGACACCTTCAAGGAGTGCGAGTCCTCATGTGGCATGAGCTGGGGTGATGCTTGCGAGTTCGAGTTCCGGATCACCCAACGATACGCCGGCGACAACTACCGGGTGTATTTCTTCCAGCCGAGCGGTAAGAGCATCATCATGAGCGCACTCGTCACCGCGTGGAAGCGTGCCTATATTGAGAACGACGCGATGTGCAGCAATGGCGCCTTATTGAAACTGGATGCCAATAATGGCCAAGATTTTATTATTCTTGCTTTCCATCCTGATGGCTCTGTTCCCCCTGATCCTTCTGAAGGGCAGACCATCCACATCTTCGACGCCAGTCATCCCATGACCAGCATCCACGATCTGGCATGTGTGCGACAAAGGATGGTGGACACCCCTGACCAACGTGTACGCATTGATCTGGGCGAAGTCGGTAATTGTACACAGGCTTACACTTTGCAGGTTTCTGATCTATATGATGCGGATGACAACGGAGGTCCAGATGACCCTTGGGGATTCGACAGCGGAAGGTCCGCCGGCATCTGCGTGGACGGCTCCGCGTACTACGTGGCGGACACCTCGCAGCTCAACACCAGGGATCGGACAGGCCCCTTTGACGATGCCTTTGTGCACTTTGCTGTGCCTTCGGCTGGGGCGGGGATTCTCCCCTACTTCCCTGAGCTTGACATGAGTGACGGTGTTCCCATGGTGGCTGCCCTTCGTTTTCACCAGATCTGGTTCGACCACAAGCGTCCGTTCTTGTGCGAGGTGAACGGAATTGAGTGCGACAACTGCTGCAACGAGGAGCAGAACTACTTCCACCTCATGGGTCTGGCTTCGAGAGAGACAGGGGACTGGGGCAAGACCCGCTTCCAGAGCGACGCCTCGTTTTCCTTCGGCCAGGCCATCGAGGACTTCTGCACGGGCTGTAGCCCCACAGAGCTGGCCAATGCCCTTCAGCGCAACGCAAACCACGAGATCGCCCATCAGTTCGAGGTCAACTGTCCGAACCCGACACCCCCGCCCACCCCGTATCACAACCTCAACGACGCCTGGTGCGGCGTCTGCGACGGGGGTTATCTCCCCTGGTGTCTGATGCATGTAGACAGTGAGCCTCTGGCCAACCGGACCGACGGCATCGACAGGTTTTGCTGCTACAACCTTTTGGCCGACCCGACCCTCTGTTCCAGTGATGTCACCCAGTGTGGTGAGGGTTTGCGAGTCACCACGGATCCGAAGTAGGAGGAAGTTGATGTTGCTCCGTACTTTTCTTGTTGTTTCGCTCTTGTTCCTCCCGGCATGCAAGGGTCAGGCTTCGACCGAGGAGGGGCCCTTGCGTTTCTCTTTGACCGTACATGATGTCACGGTGGGGGAGATTCCCTTAGGCGCCGGATCCCTGTTCCAGCTCATCGTCGAAAACACCAGCTCTGAGGAAATTCGCTTGGCCACTGGAGGCAACCATTGGTGGATGTTGCATTCGCCCTATTGGGAGGTGCGCATCGAAGGTCCGATCACGCCCGAATGCAGATACACTGACACAACGCCTGGAGATGGGCTCTTGCAGGGGCAGGTTGCATCCGTTGACATTCCGGCCAACAGCACCCGACAGTTTAGGCTGGCTCTGTCAGGAGTCTGTGACCCAGGTGAATATCGAGTATCAATGAAGTACTGCGGGACGCGCGTTCCCTATGAGA
>JAOZPW010000036.1:0-1518 GCA_029932545.1 Thermoanaerobaculales bacterium
TCAGAAGTATCACCATCGAAATGAAGAAATAACGAGATCGGCCGCACCGAGAGTCCTGGTGTGTGGCGCCCTGTGTTTGCTGTTCGGGGCAGGCCTGAGTGTTGCGGGAAACCAGGACGGCTTTTCCCTCAGTGGGCGCCCTGGAGAACCTGCAATATCCGCTGGGGACGGTGTCTGCCCGGTTCGGTATGCCGCCGATGGTCCTTCGGAATTCGAGCCGGAACAGTCGGCGACCGGCGCCGTTCGGTACTCGGCCTTCGATTCTGAAGAGGCGATGGCCGCCAAGGTCACGTCTGATGCCAAGCCCTTGTGGCTGACTCTCAGCGACATGAACCCGGCCGAACGACAGAATGCTCATATCAATTTTGAGGCGTTTGAGAATGGTGACATGGCCCTGCTGGACCGGCTGAGCCAGGCCGCCGATCTGTGGAACGGGGGCGACACCTCGACGGCCGTCACAATTATCCGGACGCTGGAAGATGCAGGAAGGTCATTTGCGTTGGGGATCTTCTGGAAGGCGGCTCGGGCCCCTGCAAAGATGAACTCGACTGCAATTGGTACGCATGGATCCGCCGACAATCCTCATCTCGACGGCCATAGTGCTTCCGGCAACGCCTTCATTGCCATGGAGGACACCGATGGCGGCAACTACTGGAGAGTCTATTTTTCAAGTGACGGTGGCGGGACCTGGGCCGAAACGTACGTGTGGACTGCAGCTACTGGCAATACCATTCGGGACATCGGTGGGGCCGTCGTCGGTGATTACTTCTACGTGACCTATGCCTCGGCGCAGGGTCAATACTCCGCCAGGGTTCGGAGGTTCCACGCATCCACCGGAGCAGTTGATGGCACCTTCAACACAGTTGGCTGGATGGAAGCATTCGACTCCGATCCCAACGGCATCGTTGCACTCCAGTTGACGTCGAACCAGGATGGCAACAACAACCGTCTTTACCTATTTTCGATTCTCTCCAACGGCACCCTTGCTTTTGTCTATACCAACGAGGACGGTGGTGACGGTAGTCTGGCCTGGACCCCTGTTGTGACAGGTGTTACCGATGCGGCCGACAATCTCGATGTTGCATACAACGTCGGCCAGGAATCTGGTGACACCGTACTGTTCGCCGTGTACAGGGGTGACGACAACAATATTTACGCCTACCGAATCGACACGTCACTGGTGGGCGATACAACCAATCTGACCGCCTATTTTGGCAATGATCTGCATATTTCTGCCTATCGTAATCACGTGGTCATCGTATACCAGTACGACAACGGCGGCAGCAATGGGATCAGGTACAGGGTCAGTTACAACGGTGGCGATGTGTGGGGAGTCGGCACTCTCGACGATGGTTCCAATGGTGAGTGTTACTCGCCCGACGTCACCCTGCGCCGGGGCAGCGGCATCATCATCGCCTATCAGCGGGATCTGGTCGGGGACGACCTGATGTTCATGCGGACCCGGACCTATGCCAATACACCGTGGTCCAATATCGTGGCCGTGACCGACGCTGATCT
>JAOZPW010000036.1:1618-19473 GCA_029932545.1 Thermoanaerobaculales bacterium
TCAATAACATCGCCGTTGTTGCTACTTCTGCTCCTTCTGAGTTCTCGGCGCTCGATTTCGGTTGGCTCCCCGGGTTCGTTTGTCCTTGGCTTGGCGGACCCATGGTCTGCGAATGACCTGGCCGTGGTCGGCCGTGAGCGTGGCGAGTTGGTCCTTGTTCAGAACCGAGAGGATATCGATCTTGAGGTTGGAACGCATGCGGTCCTGGTCGGCCGAAGCGTCGGCGAGGCTCTCCGCAGCTTTTCCTGCAGCTGCCCATTCTCCTGTCTCGAGAGCCTCGTTAAAGGCTTTGGATTTCTCTCTGGAGGCTGAACGAATTTCGAGTCGTTTCTCGAGATTGGCCCGCATGACGCCGTCCATCTTGGCCCGGAGGGCCGGCGTCAGGCTCAGAGCCTCGGAGATACCAGGGTCCTGCCACCAGGCATTGGCCACATGGGAGTCGATGGCAGAAGTGTCGGCGCCCGACGAGGGGAGGGCAACGGCAAGGGTTAGGATCAGGGCAGAGAGTACACAACGGGTCAATCGGGACATGGGGGCCTCCTCGAGTCGTTCTTCCCGGCTATGATACATGCCTCCTCCACATCGCTGGGGGAGGGGAGGTTGCATGTCTCGACGGATGGTGGCGGTTGTATTGGTGGTGGTTGGGACTTTGATCGTTGCTGGAGTGGCCGTTATGTCGATCTCAAAACGGGCTGGGAAAAATACCGGCCTCAGGGTCGAACGGGGCCGTCATTCGGTTCTTTTGATTACGATAGACACGACGAGGGCGGATCACCTCGGCCCCTACGGCGCCGAGAATATCGAGACTCCAACGCTGGACACTCTGGCGCAGACCGGTGTGGTGATGGAGCAGGCGATGGCAGTAGCGCCGATCACCCTGGTCGCTCACACCAGTATTTTGACCGGCCAGTATCCGCCGACCCACGGGGTTCGCAACAACGGTATTCACCACGTCTCCGACGAAGTAACAACGGTCGCCGAAATTCTGAGGCAGGAGGGCTACCGGACGGCGGCTTTCATATCGGCGGCGGTTCTCGAAAGGCGCTACGGCCTTGACCAGGGCTTTGATCTCTTCGATGACGACCTCTCAACCGGACGGGAACGGCATTCGCGCATGGTGCCCGATCGTCCTGCCGAGGCGACTGTCGATTCGGTCTTTTCTTGGCTCGAAGGCTTGGAGGACGACAAGCCGTTCTTCGCCTGGGTTCACTTCTACGACCCGCACGCCTCGTACTCGCCCCCGCCACCCTTCAGGGATCGCTACCGAGGCCGGCTCTACGATGGCGAGATCGCCTACCTTGACAGCCAGATTGGGCGCCTGCTCGATCATCCGGCGTTCAAGAATCGGGCGGATTTGGCAACAATCGTCATTGGAGATCACGGTGAGAGCCTGGGCGAGCACGGTGAGCAGACGCACGCGATCCTGGCCTACGACAGTACGCTGCACGTGCCGCTGATCCTGCGGGTTCCGGGGGGGCCTGAGGGACTTCGTATCCGGGAACCCGTTAGTCAGGTCGACATCGTGCCGACCCTTCTCGACCTGCTGAAGGTCAAGGCCCCGGAGACAACTGCCGGTCGCAGCCTGCTGCCTCTGATCGAGGGGCGGCACGGTGAGCCGAGAATGCTCTATGCCGAAACACTGCTTCCTTTCTACACCTATGGGTGGGCCAAGTTGCGCGTAGGGCGTCTCGGCCGTTGGAAATTCATCGAGGCGCCGACGCCTGAACTTTTTGACCTCAGGCGGGACCCTCGCGAACTCTCGAACGTCGCCTTGTCCAACCCGGGACCCAAACATGATCTCGAGAGGGATCTCTCGGAGATGGTCGCCGCGATGGGGGATCGGGAAGAAACGCTTGAACTGGATACGGAGAGTATCGCCAAGCTCCAGGCCCTTGGGTATCTCGGGGGGGCGGGCCCGATCGGACCGGCGGAGGGTGGCCGTCCGGATCCCAAGGACAGTATCGGCACCCATGTTCACCTGGAACGGGCCCGTCGCTTCATGCAGGACCGGCTGTTCAAACAGGCCGAGAAGAGCCTGGACAAGGTGCTCACCGTCGACCCGAACAACCTGGCAGCCCTGACCGAGAAGGCCAATGCCCTTGAGGGAGGCGGGCGTCTGGATGAGGCCGCCGAGGTGATCGACTCCGCACTCAGGCAGTCGCCGCAGTCGCCGTCGCTGTTGGCCCAGATGGCGCGCATCGAAAAGAGCCGAGGACAGACACAGCGTGTGCACGAGTTGTTGGACAGCGCTTTGGCTATCGATCCAAACTTCTTGCCGGCCGTCATGCAGAAGGCACGGTTGCTGGCCGCTCCCGGTGTGCGCGGGGAGGCTGCCGCATTCCTCCAGACAGCCCTCGATGCTTTACCCGGGGAGCCGCGGTTGGAAATGGAGATGGCCCGTTTGGTCGACATGCCGCAGGGTAATCTCGAGATCGCTGAGGAGCGATTACGCAGGGTTCTCGAGCGTGACCCGTTTTTGGTGGGCGCCTATCGATTACTGGGCGAAGTATTGGAAGCGACCGGACGAGAGGAGGAGGCGCTGGAGAGTTATCGCCGGGGCTTGAGCCGGGAGCCGGACGATCCGGATCTGCATGCCCGATGCGGTCAACTCCTTGCGCGACAGGGGCAATTGCCGCCGGCCGAGGCCCACCTCAGGGAGTCGATCCGGCTTTCGAACGGGTTCCGTTCAGAGGTCGTTGTCGCACTTGGTGGTGTTCTTGCGGAGTCCGGGCGTCTGGACGAGGCCCGCCGTGAGTACGACCGGGTTTTGGAAAAGGAACCGGCGAACCCCGATGCGCGCAATAATCGAGCGATTGCTCTCTATCGAAGTGGGCGCCGGGCAGAGGCCCAGGCGGAATTGCTCGAAGTCGTCCGCCGGTTCCCCCGTCACGCTGATGCCCACAACAATCTCGCAGTCGTCTACATCGATGCCGTCGACTGGTCAGGTGCGGAGGCGATGGCACGAAAGGCTGTGGCGATCGATCCGGGGATGGCCCCGGCATGGAACAATCTGGGGATCGCTCTCGACGAGCAGGGGCGTCTTGACGAGGCCGAGGCCGGGTTCACCCGGTGCATCGAGGTGCAGCCTTCTTATTGGCAGGCCCGGCTCAACCTGGGGATTACTCTGAAAAAAATGGGTCGGCTCGACAAGGCGGCCGAGGTCCTCGAATTGGCGCTCGAAGAGGGGGCGTCCCGGCCGGAGATTCACCTGGAACTGGGCGACATCTATGCTCAAGATCCCACGACGATCGATAAGGCGAAGAAGCATTACAACGCCTTTCTCCGACTTGCGCGACGCCACCCTCAAGCTGCCGAAGTCGCACAGAAAGTCGCCGACTTGGGCACCTGAAAGAAATCGCTTTGCGTCTTTGAGTTTCTGTCTTTTTTTGGCCTTGTTTCCGGGGCCGGTCATTCCCTCCGGAGGAGGATGAAGCCGAACGCGGCGCAGAGGACTCCGAGGCCCAATCCACCGAGTTCCATCATGCCGGGGCCGCTTGGCGGACTCAGGGTCTGGGGCCTTGCATCGGTGATGTTGAAGGACTGGAGTTCGACCGGCACGTTGAAGGACACACTGGTCGTGATGCCGACCGGGGAGTTGCTGGGCGAATAGTCGGTGTAGGTCGTGGAGTCGTAGCTGGACCCCGTGGTCGAACCGCTATAGAGGGATCGTCGATAATCATAGGTGTGATAGGCGAAGGTGTCCGGAGCGTTGACCGTCAGGACGTTGCCGCCGTAGGGGGGCGGACTGGGCGGGTTGAGTTCGAAGGCGCCGACCCGGACCTGGTAGCTGCCGGTCGAGGCATAGGAGTGGGAGAAGGACCGCCGGTAGGTGTTGGTCGGGGATGTTGCCACCAACGGCATCGTGGTCGCATCGACAACGATGCCGTCACCCCAGTCGATCGCCGGCAGGCCCGGGCTGTACAAGGTCTTTCCCTGGGTCGAGAGGTAGGTGTAGTACCACGTCGAGTAGTCGTAGGTATAAGTTGTCGAAGTATAGGTGCAGGTGTCGTAGACCGTGTAGCTCGTCGTATTGCAGGGGTAGGTGACGGTGCCGTTGGTAGGCGTCGTGCAGATATCGTAATTGGTGTAGGTCATCGTGTTGCACGGGTAATAGGAATAGTCGTAGTTCGTATAGGTGTAGGTGGTCCTATCCGTATCGGTCGAAGACGTGGCGGTGTGGTAGTGGTTCCCCAGAAATCCAGTCCGACTATTGTCGGCGGGTGACGATGTATACAGGGTGACATCGAATGACAGATCGGTGCCGACGATGTTGGAGTTGGAGATTTTGAGGCCCGTGACCCTGCCCTGGGCATTAGCCGGGGCAGCACCCACGATCAGAATCAGCAGCCCGATAAGCGCGAACGAGGTTGCAAATTTCATTTAAGTCTCTCCCCTAAGGTACTTTCGACTGAAGAAATCTTACCACGGTTGTCTCGTGCTTCGTATGACGGTACCCTTGGCCGCCGAATGTGGAGGACGTAGATGGATTTTGGTCTCGACGAACAGCAACAGATGGTACAGGACATGGTGCGCTCTTTTGCCGAAGAACGTGTGCGGCCAGGTGCAGCCGAAAGGGATCGCACCGGTGAGTTCCCTACCGACATCTTTGGAGAGATGGCGGAGTTGGGCCTGCTTGGCATGACCGTGCCCGAGGCCTACGGCGGAGCCGAGATGGATCTGCTGTCCTACCTCTTGGCGGTCGAGGAATTAGCCAGGGTCGATGCCTCGGTTGCCGTGGGCATGACGGTCTCCAACTCGGTCTGCTGTTGGCCGATCGTCACATTTGGAACTGACGAACAGAAGCGGGAGTTTCTGCCGCAGTTGGCCTCAGGAGAAACCCTCGGCGGATTCATGCTGACCGAACCCCAGGCAGGGTCCGACGCCGGCGGTCTAACGACGCGCTACCGTGATGGCGGTGACCATTGGGTTCTCGACGGCTCGAAGGCCTGGATCACCAACGGCGTTGTCGGACGGTATTTTGTCTGTCTGGCAACCTCAGATCCTGCGCTCGGTCCGAAAGGCATCTCGGCTTTCATTCTTGACGGAGAGCAGGATGGCGTCGTTTTTGCGAAGCCCGAAGACAAGATGGGGCTACGCTCGTCCAAGACCTGCATGGTGGCTCTGGAAGAGGCCGTGGTGCCCAAGAGTGCCATGCTCGGCGCCGAAGGCCAGGGGCTGAAAATCGCGCTGGCGACGCTCGACCATAGCCGGCTCGGCATCGCTGCCCAGTCGGTCGGAATCGCCGAGGCGGCGCTTGAAGAGGCTCTCAGATATGCCCGGGATCGAACGCAGTTCGGCAAGGCCATTATCGAGCATCAGGCGATCGCTTTTCAGTTGGCCGATATGGATACCGAGATTGAGGCGGCTCGCGGCCTGTTGCAGCGGGCCGTGTGGGCTGCGGGCAAACCCGGGCGCCACTCTCGGGAGAGCGCCCAGGCCAAGCTCTTCGCCTCCGAGATGTGCAACAGGGTCGTCGCCCACGCGATTCAGATTCATGGAGGCTACGGGTTCTCGTCGGAGTACACCGTCGAGCGTCTCTTCCGTGACGCTCGTGTTCTGACCATCTACGAAGGCACCTCCGAGGTGCAACGTTTGGTCATCGCCCGAGCTTTGGGTGAGAGGGCGAAGGGCTTATGAGCTGGTTGGCAATGACGGGAGTTCGATGATGAGTGTGAAGTCGATGACGGGATTTGGTACGTCGCGGGATGGGTTGTCCGACCGCTTTGCGGTGGGCGTCGTCGTCCGGGCAGTCAACAACCGCTATCTGGATGTCCAGGTTCGCCTGAGCTTCAGGGAGGAAATGCCCGAGGTCGAGGCAGCTATTCGCCAGGAGGTGGAACGAGTTGCCCAGCGGGGCCGCATCACCGTCCAGGTGGATTTCCAAAGACTCGAGCCTCCGAATTCCAGGGTGCTGGTCAACCGGAGTGGTCTTGAGGACTTAATGAGTCAACTGGAAGGGTTGGCGGTTTCAGCCGGCGACCTGCTGGCCGTACCCGGCTTGATCAACGTTTCGGCCGAATCTGCCGTGTTCAACGAAGACGAGGTGTCGGCTCTGCGGAAGGTCGTGGCCGAAGCGGCCGCCGCTTTTGCCGAAATGCGCGGTCAGGAAGGTGCCCGCCTGGCCGAACAGATCAACCTCGACCTCGGGGAGATCGAGACCTTTCTCGACTGGTTCGAACCACAGACGGAGGGTTTCCGCCAACGAGTATTCGATCGTCTACGCGAAAAGGTGGCTGAGTTGCTCGAAGGCCGAGGGGTCGACGAAGAACGTCTGGTACACGAGGCCGCTTTGCTTGCAGACAAGGCCGACGTGTCCGAAGAGGTCGTGCGCCTCAGGACCCATCTCGAGAGTTTTTCAAGACGGATCACGAAGGGAGGGCCCGTCGGCCGAGCGTTGGACTTCCTCTGCCAGGAGATTCACAGGGAACTCAATACTCTGGGCACCAAGTGCCGGGAGCTGGGCATTGCCGATCGTGTCGTCGACGCCAAGGGCGCCGTTGAACGGATTCGCGAGCAGGTGCAGAATTTGGAGTAGCTGAGAACTCCTCTAGCCCATCATCACCAAAATCGCCGTTGCGACGGTAAAATAGACGGTCAAGGCCAAGCTGTCGTTAATGGTCGAGACCAGGGGGCCGGAAGCGACTGCCGGATCGACCTTAACGAGATCCAGGACCAGCGGCATCGCGGCGCCCAGAAGGCTGGCGGCCGACATTCCGATGGCCATTGCCAGGCCAAGTGCCAGGCCGATCAACGGGTTGCGGCCAAACAACATGCCGAGTCCTCCGGCCATTGCCCCGCACACCGCGCCCATCAGCAGGGCAACGCCAACTTCGCGTACTACGTGTCGGAAGAACCGATTTCGGGGAAGGGTGTCCAGGGCCAGGCGTCTGACGGTCGTCGTTGAGGACTGCAGGGAGGTGTTGCCGGCCATGGCCATGATCGCTGCTGTAAAGACCGAGACCTGTTGGTACATCTCGACGTTATGGGAGGCAGAAATCTGGACCATTGTCGAAAGTTGGGTGCCGGCGAGGCATACCAGGAGCCACGGCAATCGATAGCGCGCGACGTGGAGGATCGATTCCGACTCTTCCTCCTCGGCCGAGGATCCTGCCAGGCGGTAGATGTCTTCAGTTGCCTCTTCTTCGATGACTTCGAGGATGTCGTCGACGGTGATGGCGCCCATCAGGTGGTTGGTATTGTCAACGACCGGGAGCACGGTAAATCCGTACTTGTCGACCTGATCGGCAACTTCCTCCTGGTCGGTGTCCAGGGTGACCGAAATGATGTCGGACGACATGATATCCCCGAGGAGGGCAGTGGGGTTGGCCGTCACCAGGCGGCGCAATCTGACGAAGCCCATCAATTGGTGGTCCGCATCAACCACATAGAGCGAGGCGGTAACGGTGTCCTCGTCGGCGCCTCTCAATACGGTGATCGCGTCGTCGACGGTGGCCTCGGGGGTCAGGGCGACCACCTCGGGATTCATCAAACCGCCGGCGGTGTCCTCGGGGTATTGCAGCAGGTCGCGGAGGACTTCTTCATCCTCTTCCTTGATGTGGTGGAGGACCTGTTCGCTTTCTTCGTCTTCCAGCTCCCCGATCAGGTCGGCGGCTTCGTCCGCCGGCATGCTTTCGGCGATACGGGCCAAACGAACAGGATCGATGTCTTCGACCAGCTCGGAACGGATCGATGCCGTGGTGTCGTTGAGAACGGTTCCTGCGGCCTCGTGGTCCAGGGCCTCAACGATTCGCTGGCGGTCATCTGTCGTCAGAAGGTCGAGCCACTCGGCGATGTCCTCAGGCCGCACCAGGCGCAGGAAGATCTTGAGAGCTTCCTCCTCGCCGTCAAGGAGCAGCGCGTGCAACTCCTGGACGAGTTCGGTTTCGCTTCTGGTGTCAGTCATTGGGTCTTCCTGCCATGTCGAACCACTTTATTCGATCCCCCGGTTCAACGGGGTTCAGTGCCGTTGAAGGGGATAGGGTTCAGGGCATATCCATCGGTTGGGGGTTCCCTAGTCCCTAAATCCTCACTCCTGAATCCTTTCAAGCCTGAATAAATTTCAAGAAACCTACCTCTTGAAGAACCCCGTCGTGGGCTTGCCGCCGCCCTGGTCTGCGAGTTTCTGATTGAGGTCTCGAATCCTCTCATTGAGGGCGCCGGTCTTCTTTTCCAGATCTTCCCTGAGGCGCTGATTCTCGCCTTTGATCTGGTCCATTTCTCGTTTACCTTCTTCGCTGGACCCGGAATTCTGTTCCAGTGTCAGCCTCAGATCGGTGACCTCATTCTCCAGGTCGGAAATTCGGTCATCCTTTTCCTGGATCTTGGCCTTATGGCGTTCTTCCAATTCCTCATAGAGATTCTTGGTTTCGAGTAACTCGGTTATCTGTGAAAAATCCGCTGCCGATGGTGTCATTTTCCCCTCCCTGAACTTCTCTTCGATGCTGGGGAACATCTTTCTCAGCTTGAGCGAAAGGTCCTCCTGATCCCAGCTTGCCTTGACGGCCTCGTCATAAGTGATTACGTCATGTGCGAGGAGGCTGATCAGGCTCTGGTTCATACTTTGCATTTTGTAGTAGGTGACGCTCTTCTCCATCTCCTCGGCGATTTCCTTGATCTCGCCCTGCTCGATATGCCTGCTGATTTTAGGAGAGTTGAGGAGGATTTCGACGGCCGGTAGCCTGGCAGTGCACTCTTTGTTCTCGACCAGTGTCATCGACACGATGGCCTTGAGGACCAGCGCCAGCTGATTCCGAACCTGGT
Source organism: Thermoanaerobaculales bacterium (assembly GCA_029932545.1). Classification (GTDB taxonomy): domain Bacteria; phylum Acidobacteriota; class Thermoanaerobaculia; order Thermoanaerobaculales; family Sulfomarinibacteraceae; genus DAOWGJ01. The sequence continues at coordinate 10,379 of JAOZPW010000036.1, forward strand.
CCTGCTGGTCCGGAGGGAAGGCATCAATAATTCGGTCAATCGTTTGTGCTGCTGAATTGGTGTGGAGGGTAGAAAAAACCAGGTGTCCGGTCTCGGCTGCGGTGATGGCCGTGGAGATCGTCGCAAGGTCCCGCATCTCTCCAACCATGATGACGTCGGGATCCTGGCGCATGCAGTTTCTCAGGGCCTCCTGGAAAGTTGGAGTGTCCGTTCCTACTTCGCGCTGGGAAATTGTTGCTTTGTCGTCGGAGAAGAGAAATTCGATGGGGTCCTCGATCGTTACGACATGACATGGCCTCGTGGAGGCGATTTTGTAGATCAAGGCCGCAAGAGTCGTTGATTTCCCGGTGCCGGTCGGTCCCGTGACCAAGACCAGGCCGCTGGGGATATCGGTGAAAGTTTCAATGACGTCGGGGAGGTTGAGTTCTTCGATCGTGAGGATGTCGAACGGCACGCGGCGGAAGACTGCGGCCATTGTGCCCCTCTGCATGAATACGTTACACCTGAAGCGTGCAACCCCTGGTACGCCGTACCCGATATCGACGGCTTGTTTCTCCAAGAAAATCTTATGGAGAGTCGGATTCATCACCGGCTCCAGCATTCTCTCGATGTCGTCAGGTTTCAAGGGTGTGGCCTTGATCGGGATCAGGCGCCCCTGGATCCGTAGAAGTGGCGGGCGCATCGGCTTCAGATGGAGGTCCGAGGCCTCCTTCTTGGTCATAAACATCAGCAGCTCTTTGAGCTCCACGAATACCTCCAATCTCACATGATACAGGAGTCCAATCGGGCACAGGGGGAGAGAGACGAGAAGCAGCCTGGAGGCCAGGGATACGAAACTAGAAACTGGAAACTGGGAAGAAGATACCTGAGGTTGCACAGCGATTTGTCACTAGATCATCCGATCGGCACTGACATTCGGCCACTGTTGGGAGTGTTTGATGAGTTGGTTGTTTCCGTTACCTACAGGAAAAGGGAGTTGAGTTTCCAGTTTCCAGTTTCGAGTTTCCAGTTTCCAGTTTCGGGTGTTCACGAAGAGTTTGCCTTGGGGGTTTTACCTACCCACCTGCTTCGACGCGATTGCGCCCGTGGCTCTTGGCTCGATAGAGAGCGTTGTCCGCGGCCAGACAGAGGCCGTCGTGGCTCTGATCTCGCCCCGGCGCCGTCGATGCCGTCCCAACGCTGATAGTGACGATGCCTGCTGTTGGCGAAGCGTGATGGGGAATAGCGCACTTTTCGACCAGACGCCGGAGGGTCTCAGCCATGCCGGTGGCGGTCGCGGTGTCGCAGTCAGGCAGCAGAACTGCGAACTCTTCTCCGCCGTAACGGGCGATGAGATCGTTCGCCCGGCGGAGTCCGTCGTTGAGAACCTGGGCCAATCGCTGAAGGCATTGATCACCCTTGGCGTGGCCGTAGGTGTCGGTGTAGGCTTTGAAATGGTCGACGTCGATCATCAAGAGCGCAACCGAGGTGCGCTCCCGTTGTGCCCCGGCCCACATTCGCTCTAGCGTCTGGTCGAACGACCGGCGGTTGGCGATCTTGGTCAACGGATCAATGAGGGACAGTTCTTCCAATCGAATATTGGCTTTTTCCAGTTCCTGGGTAACGTGGAGGAGTTCGGCGGTCCTTTCTTCGACCTGTTGGGCCAGAATGTTCTTCCTTCGCCGGATTGCCGCCGTGCGCAGGGAAGCAACGCCGAAGCCGAGGGCAATCAAGGCCACGGCGCTGAGGAGGAGGAACTCCATGGTCTGGAAGAATCGGGGTTCAACGGCGAATTCGAGTCGGGTGGCCTGCCGACCCCACGTGCCGTCCGCGTATCCCGCAACGATCTCCAGGGTGTGGGCGCCGTGGGGAAGATGGGTGAACAAGGCAGAGCGGCGTTGGCCGGCGTCGGTCCAGCCGGTATTCAGATCACTGAGTCGGTAGCGAAAGCGAAGGCGCTCGGGGGCCACGAAGGAGGTCGCCGTGAATTGAACTTCCAGGGCTCCCGCGTCGGCTCCAACGCTCACTTTGCCCGGCGGCACGATGATGCCGTTGATGATGACTTCGCTGATCAGGACCTCCGGCGGTTCCGGAATTTCCGGCAGTTGTCTTGGGTCAAATGCGACGACGCCCTGTACGGTCGGGAACCACAGGAGGCCGTCTTTAGATCGCCAACCGGCCGGTTGACTGCCACCGTTACATTCGTCGGTGGTCATGCCGTCCCATCGACCCAGGGCTCGATAGGTCAGTGGATCTTGTCCTCCCAGGGCTTTCTCGAGGAGCTCAGTGGCATCAACACCGAAGATGCCGCGGTTGCAGCTCATCCACAACCGTCCATTGTCGTCAGGGAGCATTCGGTAAATGACATCGTCGAACAGGCCATCCGCGGTTGCGACTGTGCGGATGCCGTCCGAGGTCAGAAGATTAATACCGCCACCGTTGGTCCCGACCCAGATGCGTCCGTCGTCATCCTCGTAGATCGAGAGCACACTGGGATTGCTCAGACCGTCGGCAGGAGTCAGGCAGGTAACTTGATGATCTTTCAGGGAACAGATGCCACCGCTGGTGCCGATCCAAAGCGTGCCGTCCCTGCCGGGATGCAGGCTTCTGATTAAATTGGTCGCCAGACCGTCTTCGGTGGTCAGAACGCTCCATTCCTGGTCTTTGTATGCGGCAAGTCCACCGCCGTAGGTTCCGACCCAGATCGTGCCGTCATTGGTCTCGCCGATCGACCATACCGTGTCGTTGGGCAGGCCGTTGCTCGTGGTCCAGTGTTGGCGCCGCCCGTGGAGAAATCGGCTGATCCCTGCCCCGTAACTGCCGACCCACATGGCGCCGTCAGAGGCCAGGTGGAGGGCAAAGACGTCGTTCTCCGGCTGGCGAGCGCCCAGGGGCGCCCCCTGGATTTTGCCGTCTTGAATCAACTGCAGGCCGCCGTTGCTGGTGCCGACCCAGATGCCGCGCCCCGGCTGCTCGAGCACGACTCGCGGCATGCCGCCGATGCCCTCGGAACCGGAATCGAAGACCGTGAATGGACTGTCCTTCAATCGAATGGTACCGGCCGCTGCGGTTCCCACCCAGAGATTGCCCTCCCTGTCCTCCCCGATGGAGCTGACGATGTCGTCACCGAGCCCGTCATCTCGTGTGATGGCAGTGATGGCGCCGTTCGTCAGGCGGTCGAGGCCTCGGTAGGTTCCGATCCAGAGGTTGTGATCATGATCTTCGTGGATCCGCGAGATGCGGTTGCTGGTCAGACCGTCAGCCGTTGTCAGGGTCGTGAAGACGCCGTCTTCGTACCGGGCCAGTCCACCTCCAAAGGTGCCAAACCATAGATGATTGGTTGAATCCAGGAAGATTGCCCAGACGTTATTGTGAGGCAGGCCCTGGTCTGTCGTCAGGTGTTCGATTCGGTCATCCTCGAGATGCCAAACGCCATCACCTTCGGTGGCGATCCAGAGGCTGCCGTCGTGATTGATTTCGAGGTCGAGAATCAGTGTGCTGATGACTTTGTCGATGCGTTCCGGTGTGGTGGCGCCCGGGTCCAGGCGGAAGAGCCCGTTGCCCCGGGTCCCGATCCAGAGTCTGCCTTGTACGTCCTCGAGCAGACAGCGGACCTCGGTGGTAGGCGTTTGGGCAAAAAAGTCCGTGTGCAGGGTCCCGTCTGGGTCCAGGCGGGCCAGTCCTCCCCCTCCACGCATGCCGATCCATAGACGGTTGTATTGGTCCTCGAGAAGAGTGCGCACGTTGCGTGCAGGCAGGGCCGGGATCGAATGTGTGTCCCAGACCCGGAAGCTGATGCCGTCAAAGCGTGCCAGACCTTCCTGGGTGGCAAACCAGAGGTATCCGCGGTGTCCCTGGACGATTGTCTGTACCGTATTTTGTGGTAGACCGTCTTCAGTGGACCATGCGCGCAGACTGTATTGAGTGGGGTGAACCTCGGGGTCGAGGGCCTCGACGGGAAGGACCCAGATCAGGACCATCAGGGTTGCGATGACCCTGGTGACCAACAGTGCGCGGTTGATTCCTCTCTTCAACACGAGTGCAGTGTAGCAATTCGGAGAATTGGAAACTGGAAACTGGACATCTCTTGCAAGAGTGTAGAAAAGGATTTGGGGTTCTCGCCAGAGGCATGAGGGGATTCGTCATGGCTGAGTGCTCGTTCAGTCCGGGGGATACTGCTGAGACTTCCTGTCGGTTGATACTTGGCTAAGGCATCTTGACAGCAACCCTCGAAAGCATCATGATGTTTTTATGAGAACGACACTGACGCTTGAAGACGATCTTTCGCGTGGACTCAAGGAAAGAGCTCGCGTCTCGGGCAGGAGTTTCAAAGAAGTGGTCAATGAGACGATCCGGCGTGGACTGAGTACTGGAGAGGGACCGACTGAGGATGGTGAGCCCTTTCGGGTTCAGGCCAAGGCCTGTGGATTCCGATCCGGTGTGGATCCTCTCAAGCTCAATCAACTCTACGACGAGATGGAGTTGGAATACGCCCGGAGCAAGCCCGACCTTGCGGTGCATGAACCGTGATCATCCCGGACATCAATCTGCTGGTCTACGCCTATAACAGTGACGCGCCCTTTCATGATGGCGCCGTGGCCTGGTGGGAGGGCCTGATGTCCGGTTCCCATTCGGTCGGTCTGCCCTGGGTCGTCTCATTGGGCTTTGTTCGGATTATGACGAGTCGGGCGGTCTTGACCGACCCATTGATGCCGGAAGTGGCCATCGGCCACGTAAGGTCGTGGTTGCATCGCCGACAGACCCTCGTTGTACAACCCGGGCCGCGGCACCTGGAAATTCTTGCCGATATCATGCGTGACTCCAGGGTCACCGGGCGGATGACGACGGATGCCCATCTCGCCGCCTTGGCCATCGAGACCCAGTCCGAACTGCACTCGAACGATAATGACTTTTCGCGCTTTTCGGGATTGCGGTGGAGGAATCCGTTGACAGGGGCTGATAACCGCTGACCAGCATCCGAAAGCCAACGCAGACTTCAGAATCCAAGAGCGCCCCACGCCCTGAGACGGGAGGTGCCGCTCTTTTCCCGTTTTTCCCAGGTAGCCGATTTGAAAGGGGAGACGGTGCGGAAAACGGGAAGAGTGGCACTCCTGCGGCGAGCGCGTTGGCGAACGAATGTTGGCCGACAGGTCCGAGGATTAACTGAAAATCAGCGTTGGTGTCCGACATTTTTTCGTCCCTAGTTCTTTGTGGTCGTGCGAACAGTAATCAGGCAACAATCCAGGAGTTCATTCTACGAGATGGGTGCTTGGAAGACAACGGCTCGGAATTGCCAAAGGGCTTTAAGAAAGGGCTGGTATCAACGTCCTCTGGGCCCAGAGACCATGGACCGGGACTGTTGGCCGTTGACCAGGACGGTGGACCGGAGCGGTTGCCGGGCTTGACCGCGACGTCGTTTGGCCAAAACCTTTGCGTCTCTGCGTCTCTGCGTCTCTGCGTTTAACTCTTGTTCGAATATCCGGCAGGCGCTGAACCACCGAGTGCGACGGGCGAGACGCCCGTCGCTACAATGAGACATCCTTGTCAGGCGAAAAGCTAATAACTAACAGCTTTCGAGCCCCAACTAATGAAAATCATGACTCTTGACAAACGCCTCGCCCTGGATCTTCTCGAAACGTCGGGCCTTGACCGAGATCGTGCCGTCTGAGATCTGCAGGGGGCCTTCGATCAGCAGCAAGGGTGAGGTGACGATCAACTGGCGGTGTTGGCGGTAGAGGTCGGGTTTGATGATGGCCTGTACCGTTCCGACTTCGTCTTCCATGGTCAAGAAGACAAAGCCCTTGGCCGTGCCGGGGCGTTGGCGCACGATGACGGCGCCGGCGACTTTGACGACCTGGCCGTTCCGGCAGTCCTTGAGTCGGTTCGTCGGTACGACGCCACGACGATTGAGCTCCGGCCTGAAGTAGTGCATCAGGTGGGGGCCGGTCGTCAGATTGAGGCCGCCATAGTCGGCCATGGTCTCTTCGATGGAGCTCATCTCCTCAAGTGGTGAATCTTCTTCCGGCGCCAGTCGTTCGAAGAGAGGTTTGTTGCGGCCGGCGACTTCGGCCACCTGCCACAGGGCTTTGCGCCGGGAGAGACCGAAGGAACTCAGGGCGCCGACGTGAGCCAAGCGCTCGAGATGATCCGATGAAAGCCGGCAGCGTTGTGCGAGGTCGGAGGGGTCGGTGAAGAGGCTCTCTCCCTGCTGTTCTTCAATTCTTTCACCGGCAGCCCTTTTGAGGCCGTGCACCCACCGCAACCCCAGACGGATGCCCCCGTCTTCCCAGCGGCACCGCCATCCGGAACGATTGACATCGACCGGGTGGACTTCTACGCCTGCTCGCTGCGCGTCTTTGACCAGGGTCGCCGGGTGATAGAAGCCCAAGGGCCATGCATTGAGCAGGCCGGCGTAGAAGGCCGTCGGGTGATGGCATTTGAGGTAGGCCGAGGCATAGACGATCAGGGCGAAGCTGGCGGCGTGGCTTTCGGGGAAGCCGTAGAGGGCGAAGGAGGTGATGGCGCGAACGACCTCCTCCTGGCCCTCAGGCGTGATGCCCTTGGTACTCATGCCGCGTCGTAGTCGTGCCTCGATGCCCTTCATACGTTCGTGAGAGCGCTTGAAGCCCATGGCGCGTCGCAGTTCTTCAGCTTCGCCGCCGGAAAAGCCCGCCGCCACCATGGCGATGCGCAGGAGTTGCTCCTGAAACAACGGCACGCCAAGGGTGCGTTTGAGCACGGGCTCCAGGCTGGGGTGGGGATAGGTGACGGGCTCCCGGCCCATTCGCCGTTGTAAGTAGGGACTGGTCATCTTGCCGGCGATGGGGCCGGGCCGGATGATTGCGACCTGCACGACCAGATCGTAGAAACACTCGGGCCGGTTGCGCGGCAGGGAAGCCATCTGGGCGCGGCTCTCAATCTGGAAAACGCCTGCGGTGTCGGCGCGGCGAATCATCGCATAGGTTTTCGGATCGTCGGGTGGTAAATGGGCAAGGTCGAGGTCGATGCCTTCGTGGGAACGGATCATCGGGATGGAATCCTCGAGGGCGGCCAACATGCCCAGACCCAGCAGATCAACCTTGATCAGACCGAGGTCGGCACAGTCATCCTTGTCCCATTGGATGATCGTGCGTCTCTCCATCGCGGCAGGTTCCAGCGGAACGACCTCGTCGAGGCGGCCCTGAGCGATGACCATGCCACCTGAGTGCTGTCCGAGGTGGCGGGGCATGTGGTGGATCTCATGCCACAGGCGCTTGAAATGGCGAACGCGCCGGGCTTCCGGGTCGAAACCCAGGGCCCGGAGCTCGGCATCGAAGTTCCGGGCGCCCTCGTCGAACTCCTGCGAGGCGTGACCGCCCAATCTTTTGGAGATCCGGTCGATCTGTTCGAGTGAGAATCCGACCGCCTTGCCGACCTCTCTTGAGGCGGAGCGGTCCCGGTAGGTGATGACGTTTGCGGTCATCGCGGCGCCGTGGGGACCGTACCTCGAATAGACGTGTTGTATGACCTTCTCGCGCTGCGAGCCCGAGGGCAGGTCCAGATCGATGTCCGGCCACTCGCCCCGTTCTTCGGACAAGAAGCGTTCAAAAAGTAGCTCCATTTTTACCGGGTCGACGGCGGTGATCGACAGGGCGTAGCACACGGCGGAATTGGCCGCCGACCCGCGGCCCTGGGCCAGAATCTTCTCTCTCTGACAGAAACGAACGATGTCCCAGACGATCAAGAAGTAGCCGGCCAGGCCCAACTTTTCGATCAGGGCAAGTTCCTTCTCCAGTTGTGCCTGGGCGCGGGCGGTCAGGGGGCGGAAGCGGCTGCGGGCGGCGGCCCATGTCACGGCCCGAAGGTAGGAGTTGAGGTTTTCACCGGCGGGCAGTGGGTAGTCGGGGAAACGGTAGCCGAGGTCATCCAGGGTGAAATTGAGGTGATCCGCCAGATCCGCGGCGCCACCGATGGCTTGGGGAAGATCGGCAAAGATGCGTTGCATTTCAATGGGCGCCTTGAGGTGGCGTTCTCTTTGGGCATCGAGCAGGCGGCCGGCGCCGTCCAGGGTCACACCTTCCCGGATGCAGGCCACCACGTCGGCCAGGTCCTTGTTCTTACGATCGGCGTAACGCACGCCTCCTGCGGCGATCAGGGGGAGGCGGAGACTCCGACTGAGGTCCATCAGAGCCCGGTTTCGGTGTTCCTCCTCGCGCAGTCCGTGGCGCTGGAGTTCGACCGAAAGTCGTCCCGGGAAGAGGCGGTGGAGGTTTTCGAGGGTATGTCTGGCGCGATCGAGGCCATGGTGGATCAGACGCTGGGTGATGAGCCCCTCCACTCCGCCGGTCAGGCAGTGCAGGCCCTCGGTGTGGGCCTGAATCTGGGCCCAGGAGGCGCGGGCTTGTCCCTTGGGGTGGTGGCGGGCAGCTTCGGTCAACAGTCTGCAGAGATTGCGGTAGCCCGACCGGTTCTCGACCAGCAGAGTCAAACGGGGCAACGGTGTGCCCTGAGGTGGAGGATCGGGAACGATACCTAGCGGTCCCGTGCGTTCAACCAGTGCCTGCTGAGGATAGCCGGCAATTTTTTTTGAGCTGATAGCTGAGAGCTGATAGCTGACAGCTTCTTCCAACACCACCTCGGCGCCCACCAAAGCCTTGATTCCCGCTGCCTTTGCCGCCTTGAAAAAACGGGGCGCCCCGGACAACGTATTGCGATCGGCCAGTGCCACTGCCGGCAGTCCAAGATCTGCCGCCCGTTCAACCAGATCCTCAGGCAACGACGCCCCCTCGAGAAAGGAGAAAGCGGACGCGGCATGAAGCTCGGGATAGATCATTTAAGATCTCGCAAAGGCGCAAAGAACGCCAAGATGAGGAAAATAGGTGCCCCTGTGTTTCCTTTGCGCTCTCTGCGTCTTTGCGAGAGAACTGTCTTCCTCCACACCCTTGAAACAACGCCGCCGATCACCCGAAGGTTACCGCCCACAGCCAAACACCCCGCCTGTGAGACGACCCCGATAAACACAAATATCTCGCAAAGGCGCAAAGATCGCAAAGATGAAGAAAATAGATGCCCCTGTGTTTCCTTTGCGTCTTTGCGTTTCTGTCTTGTTGTGTTCTTCAGGAGGCTGATCGCTTCAA
>JAOZPW010000253.1 GCA_029932545.1 Thermoanaerobaculales bacterium
ATATGATTGCCGCCTCAAAGCCAAAACACTAGTTCCATGTGCCTGGCACCTTTTTCCATGTGCCTGGCACCTTTTTCTAGTTCCATGTGCCTGGCACCTTTTTTACGCTGGCCTGATACCGACCAAAACTGAAGTCAGTGTGGCCCCGAATTCGATCAGACTCCTTCAAAAGACGAACGACTCAGGGCTCTGAGCATGGGAATAATGCGCCCCCTTGACTCGGAGGGGCCTCAGAGGTGTTAGGGGGCGTAAGGACTTACATCCAAATTCCGACATTCCCTGATCATGCGACGCTCTCAACCCGTTCAACCACGGTCTCGATGTCGCGGCGAAGAAGGTCGCGCTCGCTATTCCGGTTAAGGACGTGAAAACGATCGACGGCAAAGCCTATTGTCACCGCAACGATACAAACGACGGCGATACTGATGGAGTCATGCGTGTCCCAGTCGCGGATGGCACTGAATGCTGAAACAGCCAAGAAAAAGAGGAGGAACCCATTGGTCAAGACACGCCTATTGCCTCGAAGATCTCGATAAGCACCAGCGAGAGAGGAACCGCCTGCGAAAGAGGTGACGACACCCCGAAACTCGACCCAAGGTCCGGTAAGCGTTGATTGTCGACGGAGGGTGACTTCGCTCCCCTCAACGGTGCCTCGGAGGTCTAGCGTTGCAGGAAGGGGGTTCTTGCCGGGTTCCTCCCCGGTTATCGCCTTGGCGAGTCCGCGAACCAGCGCGTCGGCACGAGCTGTTGATTCGAAGATCACTCGGGGTTGCTTGTCAGCTTTTGGCATTTGGTTTCGGGTAGCACCTAACTACTATTTATCCATCCGAATTGACGGGTTGCGTTGCAGCGGGATGTTATGCGTCATTGTAGGTTTGTCCTCCAACTGCCATGGTATCACCACGATACCTCCCGTTTGCCCTGCAGAAGGAAAATAAGTGATGTGTGCAAACACGTCATCCGCTGTTTGAGAAGATGATCCTAGGGCAGGGGCCGTGGACCGGGGCAGGATCAGCAACAGCAGGCAGGGGCAGCGACAGCAATCAGCGGCCGGGACCGCGTCAGTGAGCCGGGACCGCGCCCGCGCCAGGGACGGCGACCGATAACCGCATCCATAAACCGCGACGGCGTCCTCCATTCGAAAATTGACACCTCCCTCGCACGTCAAGATTCCAATCCTGAATTGCCACCGGCCAAAGACAGCGTAGAATGGAAGGGCGGTGACTGATTGACGCATTCACATACTGACGGTACGGATCTTCTGCCCCGGGACGGGTTTATCTTCGGAGAGGACAGTTCAGGGCCACTGGGCGCCACGCCGATCGTTCGGTGGCGAACACGCTCTGATGATCTTCTGGTGTCGGCATCCCATCATGGCTACGGCTACAAGAGTGTCAACGAGGACCGGGTGGCCCTGACGGAAATCGATGGAGAACACGGCCCGAATATGGCGCTGTTTGTCGTCGATGGCATGGGCGGTCGTGACCGCGGAGACCTTGCGGCCCAGATTCTGTCCGAGGAATTGGTCCGGGTAGTCCGGCCTCCGGATGCCGATGTCGAGGCCGAGATATCCCAGCTGGTCAAGGACCAGATTGAGACTGTTCTGTGGCAACTGCCCAATAGGGACTTCGTACGCAAAACTCTGACACGTTGGCGTTCGGAGTGGCTGGAAGACAACGGCATCAATGATCCGTGGCGACTGATCCGTTCGGCGCGGGAGGCGGTCACCGCCGAGAGCCTGCAAAGTGGGGAGGCCGATAGCGATCAGCTGCGCAGCATTGCCGAAGTATTGGGGGAACTCGCGGAGATGCGCTCGCCCGATATGACCGAGGTTGCCCTGAGGCGGACCCAACGCCGGATTGTTACGCAGCATCCGGGCCCCGGCATACCGGATGCCTGTTTCGTCGGCGCCCTGATCCACACTGAAGAAGATGGTCGTAGAACATTCGACATCCGCCAGATCGGAGACTGCAGGTTGTTCGTCTGTTCGAAGGACGGGAGCATCCGATTCCGGACCATTGGTGAGTCGGTCATTGCCGAACCCAATCTTGGAGATCCGACCCTTCCGCTGACTGACTTGATGACCTACAGCCTGCACCGCAACCTGGTCCGAAACTCGATCAATGCACCAAAATTGGCATTGAAGCAATATCGGAAACAGGATCTGCCGTTGGTGTTGGAAAGAGGCGACAGGATCTTTCTTTATTCCGACGGTGTGGATGATCTCTTTTCGCCCGAAGAATTGATCGAAATGGCGTCGAACACGACGCCGGAAGCTTTTGTCCGAGATCTGCTCCTCCACAGCGAGCGTCGGATGAAATATGTCAGCGGGTTGTTACGGGCCGAGCGGGAACAGCTGCCGATGCGCCTCAAGATGAAGGCTTACCCCCAGATTCACGAGCGTCTCAACCGGGCTCGGGTCGAGGAGGGATGTTATGTCGAAGCCTACCGAGATGGTGTCACGGGACGCTGGGCCAAACCACCCAAGTGTGACAACACCTCGATCTGCGTGATGTGGGTGGGCTAGGAGCGCGTACCGGATTGGCCCCTTGAAGGTGGAATTCTGTTTCAGGGTTGCCGAAATGGGCCAATCCGGCCCCGCTCCTAGCCTATCGCGCTTCGCGCGGGGTGGATTTTGAAATTCATATTCGGAAAAGGCGAGGAGTAGGCTTTTTTGGGAATGGCTCCGAGGTTTGAGTTGATAAAGGGCCATTTTAGGCCATTCCCAGGACCAATCGGTTTCCAGTATCCTCTAGCCTCAACAATGCGCGCAGCGCATTATAGGGGCCTGTAGGGCAGAGGCCGGGGATCAACTCAACTCTGTAGTCGCTTCGGCGGCCTATGCCCTACAGGCTCCTAGCGCTACTTCTCAAGCCGGGGGCGCAGGGTGGCATATTTCCGATCGAGGAGGTCGTACACCGCCTCGATCTTCTCCAGTCGTTCGTCCAGCAGTTCCTCCCAGTGTTCGTGGCTTTCAGTCTCGATGCGCAGGGCGCCGAGGCGGTAGTTGAGGGCGTCGAATCGGAAGGTAGCTTCCGCCGTGGCCATCTTGGCGTTGAGGATCTCCGCGCCCCGCTCGACATAGCGAAGGAGGTCGGGCATCACCGCGCCGGTCAGCGTGATGCGGGCGTCCCGGGTGGCCAGGCGCACCGCCCCGCTCTCCGGCTCGACTGCAATCTCTGCATCCTCCAACAGCAGGCGCAGGAAACGGCAGCCCAGGACCGACTGCCAGGGTTCGCCGACATCGATGATCTCGCTGGGTGGGCTCTCGTCGCTCTCGTTCATCCAGGGTGTCTTGAAATCGGAAACGACGCCGACCTGATAGAGCTGGCCCAGTACCGTTCCGATGTGGGTCTTGGCCGTTGTGCCGATCCACAGAGCGTGGTCGTCCAGGCAGCATTCGATCACCCGTGACCTCGGTGTCGCCTTGAGCAGCAGGTCTTCCTCTGCAAACTGCTTCAACGAGCGCCTCTTGCGCGGGTGGACAAAGGGAGTGCCGGTGGCTTCCTTTTCGGCCCGGATCAACTCTTTCAAGTGCTCCTGGACCGCGGTGGCGTCTGGTTTGAGCGTGTCAATTCGGATACGAAAGGCCCATCGGTGTTGCCCAATCTGGTATTGGGCGCCGGGCTCGAAGGGTAGGAAGCCCACGCGTTCGCGTATTGTCGACCCTGGCAGGATCTCCTCAAAAGCGAGGTCGTCAAATTCAGGGTTGTCGGGTCTCGATGTCGCAATGCACCGTGTCACACTGGCGGATCCTGTCAGAAGTCCCATCGTGCCTCCGGCGGTTGAGGGTAGCGAAGCGCGGGCCTTGAGGGAAGGGGGAAGCCATTTCAATATTTGTCGTTCATCACCGTATAATGAAATTGGCAGTTTTACGGGAGAATTGAATGCGAATCGTGATGTTAATGATTGTGTCCTTGTTGATGGTTGGACCGGTGTTGGCCGATGACGTCGATCCCCTGCTCGGGTTGTGGGCGACCCCCGCCGATGACGATGGAGGCCAGGGCCACGTCGAAATCACTCGCAAGGGTGACGGCTACAGAGGTCAGCTGGTGTGGTTGGCCGAACCGGTCTATGCCCCAGATGACGAGAAAGGTATGGGAGGAAAGGCCAAGGTCGATCGGGAGAATCCTGATCCTGCCTTGAGGTCCCGGCCGACCAATGGGCTGGTAGTCCTCGAGGGATTCGTCCGGTCGGGCACGAACAAGTGGACCGACGGTACGATCTATGACCCCAACAACGGCAAGACCTACCGCTGCAAGATGCAGCTCAAGGGCGAGCGGCTCAAGGTTCGCGGTTACATCGGAATCTCGCTCCTTGGCCGAACGACTATGTGGACCCGGGTGAACCGGTAGGGGAAGACAGTTGGTGAACGTTCTTCGAGAGTTCTTGGAGTTTATCGAGGTCTCGAGACCCCAGCCTATCGAGGAACTCCTTCGCCGGGTGTTGCTGAAGAGTCGCCAGTTGACCGGTGCGGAAGCCGGCACGATCTTCCTGGTGCGTGGAAGCGGCAGGACCCGTCGCCTTGAGGCATCGAATACCCAGAACGACGTTGTGCCGCTGGAACCGGCGCAGATCGTAGTACCGGTCAACCAGTCGTCGATAGCAGGATTCACGGCTCTCACCGGCGAGACGGTTTTTGTCGACGATCTGTATGAAATCTCTGGTGATGTTCCTTATACCTTCGACCCGAGTTTCGACCTCAATCTCGGCTACTGCAGTCGCTCGATGCTTTCCTTCCCCCTGCTGAATCATGACCGCAGGGTGATCGGCGTCGTTCAGCTGATCAACCGAAGGGGCCGGAACGGCGAGGAGCCGTTGTCCTTTGAGGCTGAGCAGGCCGATCTGATCGTGCCCTTCAACCATATCGTTGGATCAGCGATCGTTCGTGCGGAAATGACCGAACGGATCGAGGCCCAGAACGTCAGGTTAAAGAAGCGCAACGCCCAACTCAAGGTCCAGCGGGAGAAGATTGCGGCTCTCAAGGACGAGACCGAAGAAGCCTTCCAGCTGTCGATCAGACTTCTTGCCCGGGCCGCGGAAGTGCACGACGAAAACACAGCTCGCCATGTCGAGCGGGTTAACGAGTACGCATACTACATTGCTGAGATCCTTGGTGTTTCAAAGGCGTTTCGTAACGAAATTCGGTACTCTGCCCAGCTCCATGACGTCGGGAAGATGAGCGTCGACATGGCAATCTTGCGGAAAAATGGGCCTTTGACCGACGAAGAGCGGGACGAGATGAAGAGACATCCGGTTTATGGCTATCAAATCCTCTCGGCTTCGGATCGTCTCCGGATGGCGGGAGAGATCGCGCTCAATCATCACGAACGATGGGACGGCAACGGCTATCCCAACGGTAGCAAGGGCCGGGAGATTCCTCTTGCCGCGCGGATCGTGGCGGTTGCCGACATCTACGATGCATTGCGGTCACACAGGCCCTATAAACCGGGATTCGACCATGAGACGACGCGGAAAATCCTGCTTGAAGGAGACGACCGGATGAAGGTCGAGGGGCTGTTTGATCCGCAGGTCATCGATATCTTTGCCGAACACGACCGGAGGTTTGATGAGATTTGGAAGCAGTTGGCGGACTGAAAGATTCATCCTTCATA
>JAOZPW010000254.1:0-215 GCA_029932545.1 Thermoanaerobaculales bacterium
CGTGCATCTCTATGTCATCAACGAAGATCAAGACGGCGCCTTCTTCGTGCTCTTTCCCCTTCCCGGTCTCGATACCACCAACCCTCTCTCGGGCGCCAAGACCCATCGTCTGCCCGGGCGTCGTGACGGAACAGTCCAGGACTGGCAGGTGACCACCGCCGGAGGCACCGAAACCTTCATGGTCGTAGCCTCGCGTGAGCCCCTCGAAGAACTGG
>JAOZPW010000254.1:225-5596 GCA_029932545.1 Thermoanaerobaculales bacterium
AGCGGAACTGAACAGGTCTCCGGCCGCGGCAAACGGTCGAAGAGTCGGGGACCCGGTCCAAACCTTGACCCGCGGAGTCGGAGGCGTCGTGGCGGCAACGACCGTGGCCGATGCAAAGACCGGCAGCCGTGTAGACAGGCTCTACCGTCAACTCACCCAGCGACAAGAGAGCGACCACGACGTCTGGGTACGGCGATTCGTGCTGGAAAATCCCAAGGAGTAGTCGCCCCTTCAGCTCAGCCTCTTATAAAATTCAGGGTGGGCCTTGGCCCACCATCGGACGCTTTTGTTGGTGGGCCAAGGCCCACCCTACGTTTTCCATGCCTTTTTGTGCCTTTTTGTGGCTATTTCATTCTTGTTGCTGATAGCTGCCCTGTGCGCTTTCCCCTTCCTTTCGTTTCTATTGATGAGGGCGCCAACCCTCGATCGAGGAACTCAAGAGGGAGAACAATAATGACTCATTTCCACACCAACATCATCGGCCACAAGCCGTTGACTGCCGCACCAGCGAAACTGACCGGCGTTCTGCTCTTGGGCGTGATGATTCTTTTCGGCTGCTGGGCTCCAGCGGAGGCCGGTTCTGTGTTGCAGGTGACCAAGACACAGGACACCAACGACGGCGTCTGTGACAGTGACTGCTCTCTCCGCGAGGCCATCCTGGCCGCAAACGCCAACCCAGGTCCGGATACAATCGCCCTGCCTGTAGGCCGGTTCACCCTGACGATTCCCGGCAGTGATGAGGACTTCTGTGCCACCGGCGACCTCGACATCCTGGGCGCGTCCGTGTCTATCACCGGACAGGGACCGCTGCTGAGCATCGTCGATGCCTCCGGCCTCGGGGACCGCGTTTTCGACGTCGATGCCGACAGCGCTGCGACGGTGAACCTGGAGGCACTGACAGTGGCCGGTGGGAACTGCTCACAGGAAGGTGGCGGGATCTACCACAACCAGGGGCAACTCGTCCTCGACAACGTGGTGCTGCGCGACAACCAGGCGGCTGTCAGCGGTGGAGGTATCTACTGCCGCCTCGGCGACCTCACCGTGCAAGGAGGCTCGGTCATCCGCGACAACGCGTGTTCGACGCTGTGGTACGGCGGAGGAATCGCGGGCGGGCACGTTACGATCATCGACTCGACCGTCTCGGGCAACCTGGGCGGCTCTGGTGGCGGCATCGCCAATTATTTCTCCGGCGGTACCACCACGATCACGGGCTCGACCATCGCCTATAACCAGACCGAAAACTACGACGGTGGAGCGATCTACTCGGAAGGATCAACGATCACGGTCTCCAACTCGACCGTTGTAGGCAACTACTCGGGCCGGGCTGCTGGCGCCATCTTCGCATCAGCGGCGGCCACCGTGACCCTGCACAGTGTGACCGTCAGTGGCAACGACTCCTCTGCCGGGGACTCGCTTCGGGTCTATAACTCCGCCGGCATGGTCTTCACCAACAGTTTAATTTCGGGGAGCTGCTACAACGGCAGCGGCACCTTCTCGAGCTCAGGCGGCAACCTCGAGAGCCCCGGCAACACCTGTTCGCTGGTTGGCCCCGGCGACGACGTCAACATCAGTGATCCAATGCTCGGCCCACTGACGAACAACGGGGGACCAACGATGACCCGATTGCCCTTGCTCGGCAGTCCGGCGATCGACGATGGAACGGATACCGGCTGCTTGAGCCTGGACCAGCGGGGCGAGGCGCGAAGTGACGGGTTCTGCGATGTAGGATCGATGGAACGGCAGCCCTCAGACCAGGATCCGGTGTTCTTCGACGGCTTCGAGTCCGGTGACACGGGGGCGTGGTACTAACCCGCACTTCTCACCGATGATCTGCTGCAGTCGCCGATTCCGGTCAGACAAAGGTCTTCGGTGAGATCACTCCTGCCGGACGCGCACAGGGTATTCCGGCCGTTCGAGCACCGCCGGTGGGTTTGCCTCGAGCTCGCCCAGGATGATTTCAATCGCCTTCTCGAGCTGGGGATCGTGGCCGGCAATGACCTCGGCAGGCGTCTGCTCGACCTCAATATCCGGTGGCACGCCGACGTTCTCAACGACCCATCCATCCTCGTCCCAGATGGCGACGTTGGGAGCGGTGACGTAGCCGCCGTCAAGCAGTACCGGAAAGCCGAGCATGCCGACAAGACCGCCCCAGGTCGCCTTGCCGACCAGAGGACCGAGACCAAATTTGCGGAACATGTAGGGCAGTAAATCGCCCCCGGAGCCGGCGGTCTCGTCGATCAGCATCACCTTGGGCCCCTGGAT
This sequence comes from Thermoanaerobaculales bacterium, assembly GCA_029932545.1. GTDB lineage: Bacteria > Acidobacteriota > Thermoanaerobaculia > Thermoanaerobaculales > Sulfomarinibacteraceae > DAOWGJ01. Next base: position 2,488 of record JAOZPW010000254.1, read on the forward strand.
GGCGCCCTGGGGCGTCTTGAGATCCTGGCCGTAGCGCATATGCCAATGGCTGATGTAGGGCCTTTGCAGGATGTTGATGTAGTAGTCGGCGATCTGACCGCCGCCGTTGAAACGTTCGTCAACAATGATGGCGTCCTTGTGAACCTGGGGAAAGAAGTACCGCTTGAAGTAGGTGTGACCGAGCTTGGTCGTGTTTGGCACGTAGACATAGGCGACGCGTCCGTTTGTGGCTTTATCCACCTTCTTGATGTTGCCCTCGACCCAGTCCCGATTACGGAGGGCATTCTCGGTGGAGATCGGTACGACACTGACGGTGCGAGCGCCTTCCATCGAGGGATGGGGGAAGGCTTTGAAGTTCGTTTTGGAAGCTCGGTAACGGTTACGCTGGAGCCCTCAGCTCTTCAAGAGGGCAACGAAATCTTCCGCTTCTCGGGATCGGGCTTCTGCCTGAAGAGAATCGCCATTTTCCCAATGGTTCCGGCGCACTCGCACCGTGCTCCGCTCTCTATTTGAGCGACCATCTCCGGCCGCTCATCCCTCTCGGCCATGATCTGGACTTTGATCAACTCGTGGGCCTCAAGAGCCCTATCGACGGTATCGAGGACCGTGGCCGATACGCCTCCCTTGCCGACCTGGACAAGAGGTTTCAAGTCATGAGCCAACCCTCGCAAAAATTTTCTCTGGGATCCCTTGAGCATCGCACTCTCCTCCACCGCAGCCATCTCGGCTGAACAACGGCGGATAGGGTAGCACTTCCAGCTATCGGCCCTCATAGGAGGGTGTAGGGCATTGAATCAGCGCCGCCTTTCGCGTGTCGCAAAGGCCCTTTTTCGTTGCATCCTCGGCCCGTAAGGTGAAGTACACCGTCTCGAATGCGCCTCAAATGGCACTTCACGACCCTCCGAAATCCATCCGCCGTCAATGCCCCCTAGCCCTTTTCGGCTCAGGGCGAGAACTGACACCAAAGCGCTGAATGATGGCGTGGGTCATGCCCGGAAAATGCCGCTGAAGGCAAACGAAAAATTTTCCATGACCGGTGACTACGACAAGCCGCCGCTTTCGGCACACACCACGCACGATCTGCCGCGCAGCCTTGTCGGGATCCATGCAGAGCCAATCAGGAATAGGATCAGAGGCGTTCTCGGACAACCGGCCGATGTTGTCCACCTTGCGGATCTCGGAATGAACAAAGCCGGGCGCCACCAGGGTGACGGCAACGCCACGAGGTCTGAATTCGTGACGGAGGCTGTTCGCCAATGCCAAAACAGCCGCCTTGCTCATGCAATAGGCTGAGTTGCCGGGCAGCGAAACAAAGCTGTTGACACTTCCCATCAGCGCCAGATTACCGCCACTGGCCCATAAGGCCTCCCGGGTCGCATCTACGGTCCGCAACACACCGAAGACGTTGGTTTCAAACTGCCGTCTGTAGTCTTCCAGATCGAGTGTATGAAACCACCCAGCGACGCCGAAACCCGCGTTGGCATGGACATGATCGATGCGGCCGAATCGTTTCAGGGCAGTGCTCACCACCCGTTCGAGGTCACCGTCTCGGGTGACGTCACAACCGATTGCCAGAGCCTGGGCGCCCCCGGCCTCGAGACCTTCGACCAGGGTCTGCAACCGTTCCTCACGGCGTGCCGTCGCGACGACCCGAGCCCCGAGCCGGGCATACTCCCGGGCCAGAGCCGAGCCGATACCCGATGACGCCCCTGTGATCAAAACAACCTTGCCATCCATGTGTCGTACCATACGGTTTATCTTAACCCGAGAACAACGGTGTTATAATTTCTCCAAGGAACACGAAAGTAAAATTTGATGGATACGCTGATCGGGCGGTCGCTGGGGAGATATGAGATCACCGAGCAAATCGGTGAGGGTGGAATGGGTATTGTCTATCGCGCACACGACACCCGCCTTGACCGCGATGTCGCGATCAAGGTGCTCAACGAGGCCGCCGTCACCAATGCGACCCGAATCGAGCGTTTCAAACGCGAGGCCCGTGCCGTAGCCCGGCTCTCCCATCCCAACATCATGGAAATACACGACTTCGGCGCCGAAGGCAATGTGATCTTCGCCGTCATGGAATTACTGGAAGGGGTCGATCTCCGCCGCCATCTGGATCAGGGGCGCATCGCCGTCCGAGAGGCGACGAAAATTGCCGGACAGGTGGCTGAGGGGCTGGAGGCCGCCCACAGCGAAGGCGTTGTTCACCGGGATATCAAACCTGAAAACCTGTTCCTCAACAACGATGGACGACTGAAAATTCTCGACTTCGGCCTGGCCCACCTCAGAGAACCCTTGGAAACGGAATCCTCCAAGAGCCAGACAACCCTGAGCCTGACCGAAGCCGGCACCGTCCTGGGCACACCCCGCTATATGTCACCGGAACAAGTTCGAGGGCAGGAGATCGACTGCTCCAGCGACATTTTCTCCCTCGGCTGCGTCACCTACGAGATGGTCACCGGAAAACACCCTTTCCTGCGCAAAACCAAGGCCGATACGATGTCGGCCATTCTCCACGAAGACCCGGAGCCGATGGGCAACCGAAGACCGAGCGTCTCTCCGGCTCTGGACGAGATCGTCTTTCGATGTCTCGAAAAACGACCCCGTGACCGGTTCCACTCCGCCCATGACCTCGGGTGTGCCCTCCATGCGATCGGCGACACCAGGACCTGGAGCGGGCGGGCAATCAAGCGCCGGGCCCTCGTGACGACCCGACACCTCGTTGCCGCAGCCGTTGGCGCCGTTGTCATGATCGCCGCCATTTTTGGTATCGGGCATCTACGGCAGCCTGCCACGGCGCCACCAATGCTTCCGGAATTGCTGCACCTTGGGGTTGTTCCGTTTACCGTGGTCGGCGAAACAGCAGAAGATCGTTCTGTGGCCGACGGCCTTACTGCAGATATCACACGAAAGATCAGTCGACTGGAACCGCAGTCCGGCGGGCGGCTTTGGGTCGTTGAGCCCGAACGCATCTTCACGAACACCTTGAACAGCTGTCAGGCGATCAGAAAAATGTTCAATGTTTCCGTGTGTCTCGGGGGTTCCTATGAGCGGCGGGGCGATGTCCATTCCTTGACCCTTGAGATCACCGACGCAGCCTCAGGAG
>JAOZPW010000037.1:0-9417 GCA_029932545.1 Thermoanaerobaculales bacterium
ACTCCCCCTCTCCCCCTCTTTCCCTCTTCCCCCACCAGCACAAGGTACCCATCCTCGAGGGTGGGCTCGAGGGCCTCGGCGCTGGGATGAGGCTGGTCTTCAGCCAACACCCGAAGCCGTGCGGTACCGTCGTCTGAGGGCACTCGATCGACCATTCGGCCCTCGAGCGCTCGCTCTTGCTCGGGTCCGACACGAAGGGACCACACCCGGCCGCGTGCGTGGTCGGCCAGGGCTGCCGGCTCTCCGTCGAAAACGACCTCGCCCCGCCGCATCACCAGAACGCGTTCACATGCCACCGCCACGTCCTCCACGACGTGAGTAGAAAAGAGGACAATCCGTCCCCGCGCCAACCGCGATAAGAGATTGCGGAAACGGATCCTCTCGCGGGGATCAAGGCCGACCGTCGGCTCGTCGACAATGATCACTGGCGGCAGGCGCAACAGGGTCCGCGCGACGGCGACCCGTTGCCGCATGCCCCCGGAGTAGGAACCTATATTCTCATCGGCCCGATCTCCGAGGCCAACTTCTTCCAGAAGATCGGCAACCCGTTGACTGCGGTCAGAACCACTCCCTACACCGTAGAGAAGGGCAAAATACTCAAGGTATTCGCGGGCGGTGACGTCCTGGGGAAGGCCGAATTCCTGTGGCAAGTAGCCGACCCACCGGGCCAGATGTTTTCGAATCATCTTGATCGGGACTCCGCCGAGGGTAATGGCGCCGACCGAGGGATCCAGAATACCGGCCAACAGGCGCAGCACGGTGGTTTTCCCTGCACCATTGGGACCCAGAAGTCCTACCATCCCCCGCTCCACCCGGAATTGGATTCCGGCGACGGCCTCGACCTCCTCGCGGGGTAGGTCGAGACCGAAGACCGCGTTGGAGAAGGCCCGCCACATCATGGGAATCCTTCCAAGCAGCCCGTCGGCTCTCGGCGGCCCCAACTGCCCCGATGCGAGCCGCTCCGCCGTCCTGCGACCCAACTGGACGACCGCGACCACAGCGACCGTCACGACCAAGGCGAAGGGCACAAGGCCCAAGCGCCCACCCTCGACCCACGGAATGATCGTATGTCGCCACGCGAGCAAACCGACGGCCGCCCAGGGCGCCAGGGCCGCAAGGACGTTCTCGAAGCCACCCGGCTCAACTCGGCCGAAGACATCGTGCCGTCCCCGCGCTACACGTAGAGATCGTAAGCCGAAGGCAGCCACCACCGCACCAACCAACGACGCCACCAGGGTCCACCACATGCTGTTGACGGCAACGGCAAGATAGATAATGCCGACGAAAAGGGTGGCGGCGGTCACCGCTCGCGATGAGGCCTCGGACCGATCAACCGGAGACCCGCCCCTGTTCAACACCCGCTGGGCAAAGTCCCGGCCCAACCCCAGGGCGCGCCCAATCGGGCCGGGCCGGCCGTAGACTTTTCTCAGACAACGGACTTCCAGGGCCGGGGGAAGACCCTCGTCGGCCTGCGGCGCCGGGGGACGTTCCCGACGCAGGATGAGCACGGCCGCCCCCAGGATCATCGAGGCCACCAGGAGCGTCGTCAAGACTTGCCACGTCAGCGTTGTGATCTGATCCGACACAATCAACGGCGCCATCACCGCCGTCGTCAGACCCACCCATCCAAGCATCACCCATGGACCCAGCCGGCCGAAGATCGAATCCAATCGGTTGAGCAGCACGAAGCCCATCGGAATCACTAGCAGTGTCAAGAGTGTCGAGGTGACCAACCCGCCCATGACAACGGTTGCAAACGGCGGCCAGATCTCCATCTCACGTCCGGTTGTCAAGGCCAACGGCCACAGCCCCGCGACAGTCGTACACGTTGTCATCAAGACTGGTCTGGCCCGCTCCCGCACGCCTGCCAGTGCCGCCGCCCCAGCGGTCCACGAGCCGCCGAGAACCCGCTGCTGCATCCGATCCACCAGCAAAATGGCCGGATTGACGGTCAGGCCCAGCAGAGCGACAACTCCGACCAAAGCCATCAAGTCGGCCGGTGTGCCCGAGAGCACCAGAGCCCATGTCGCACCCAGCACGGTCAAGGGTATGGCCGCCAATACCAACACCGGCATCGTCAGGCTCTCGAAGGTCACGGCCAATACCCCAAAGAGCAGAAGCAGTACCGGCCCTGCGACCTTCCGAAACCAGCTGAGAGCTTCGTCCTTTTCGACGACCGTCACGGTGCATCCCTCGGGTTTATAGACTTCTCGAACTGCGTCTCGGATCCTTTGCTCAACGGCCTTTCGCCCCGGCCCCGTCGTCGGCATATCCGACCCCAGACGGTAGAAGACCGTTGCTTCCCGATGCCCATTGTGGTGTTCGATCGTCGGGGGAGGCGGCATCACCCTGACCGAAGTCAAGGATCCCATCGGCATCACTCCGGCTGCAGTCGCCACTCTCAAATCAGCGATCTCGTGCACGGCGTTGTCGACCCGCATCCGGTCGCTGCGGACGACGACCGGAATCTCACGGCCTTCGGCTGTTGTGAATCCGGTTTGCATTTCCAGGCCTTCACGGCGAATAAGGCCAAGTGCAGGCAGGACCTGGTCGGGCGTCAAACCGACCGAAGCCAGCGCCCCAAGGTCTGGACGAATGTGCACCTCGTCCCTTCCGGCACGACCCGATGTCCAGGCCGATCCGACCTCCGGCACCGATTCCAGGCGCTCACGGACGGCGGCGGACAGGCGCTGAAGCTGGGCAGCATCGGGCCCCGAGATGACGACCTCGGCGGGTCCGCTCCCCAAGGCGGCGGCCGCCCCACCAGCTCCGTCCCCATGCCCTCCCGCAGCGCTGCCGTCCAGCCGTCTGATCTCGAGGCCGTCGACACCCTCGACCGCCCGATCCAATTGGCCGTGAAGCCTCGCTGCCGTGGTGTTTTTGGGCCTCTCGGCCGGTTCCTGGAGCTTGACCGTCAACGTCCCGCCCTCTTCCTGAATAACGCTCTCGACGCTTTCAACTCCCACCATGTCCATCGCGGCCCGCTCCAAACGGGTGAATATCTCCCCCGTCGCCTCCAGTGAACCCGAGGCCGGCACCTCGAGGGATAACCGGACCTCATCGGCTTCGGCCGCTTCCGAACCGGCCGTCGTCACCGCCACCCAGGGCACGGCCACCACGACCGTAACGACGATCGCGGCGCCGACCCCCGCCAACCACCCCGCCGGGCGGCGAAGCCCGGCGACCAGGATCCCAGAGAACAACTCCCGCCAGCGATCCGGACGGCGAAGCCCGGCCAGTGCCCCCCTGCGCCGCCGTTCGTCGACCAGACGGGCAACGGCTGCCGGCGCGGCAAGATGCCGCGCCAGGAGCGGCACCAATGCGACGGCGACCAGGACCGAAGCGCCCAGGGGGAGAAGGATGGCGATCGCAAGAAGCTTCAGCATGGCCCGAATCACCGCGTCTTCCGTTGCGAAGGCTACCGGAAGGAAGACGACGGCGTTGGTTGCTGACGCCGCGAGGATCGCCCGCACGGTACGCCTCACACCTTCGACCGCAGCCTCACCGGGCGCCACACCACGGGCCAAGAGCCGCTCGATCGCCTCGTAGACGACGACCGAATTATCGACAAGCATGCCGATCCCGACGGCCAGACCGAAGAGCGTGATCAGGTTCAGACTCAAGCCTCCGAGGTACAACAGAGCCACAGCAGCCAGCAGGCTGACCGGAACGGCCACTGCAACAACCGCGACGGCCCGCAGGCGACGGAGGAAGAGGAACAGTACGACCAACGCGACCCCGAAACCTGTCACGGCCAAACGCTTGAGACGGCCCAACTGGTCCTCAACGGTCTGGGCGGCATCAAAACCGATCACCATGCCTACGCCGAAGGCCGATGTCTCGACCTCGATCTGGGCCAATCGCTCCCGGATTCGGCGGCCCAACCGCACCAGGTTGGCGCCTTTCTCCTGGAAAATCACAATCCCGACCGCTGGACGCCCGTTGACCCTGAACTCCGTCTCTTCGCGCCCCGGTCCCATGGTGATCTCGGAGACGTGGCGGAGCAGGACGGGCCGCAAAGGATCGATCCGCGTCTCTCCCAACGAGATGACCCCTCCGGGACGGCCGTCGATCATCACAGGCGTTCGCCCACCCTCACTATCAGCCTTGCCCAGGTATCGAAGCCGCTGAACCGCGCCCGCCACCGCCGACGACACCTGGTTTGCAGTCACGCCCTCGGCAGCACAGATGTCAGGGTCCAGGCGAATGGTGATCTCGCGGGCCGCACCCCCTGAAGCCATCACGCGACTGACACCGGAGACCGCTGCCAGACGAGGCACAATCATCTCATCCACAAGGTCCCGGAGGGCATTACGATCCTCCGCGCCGGTCACCTGGACAACCATGACGAATCGGCTCATGGCCTCCAGATCCTGGGAAGCAACGTTGACCACCGTTCCGCGAGGCTGGCTCCGTACCAGTTCGGTGGCCAGACGTTGGAGTTCCAGTTCCCGAATGCCAAGGTCGACTCCTGATTCGAATTGAATGCGGAGACTGCCGCCTGAGCCGATGACCTGCCCCCAACTCTCCGAAACCCCCTCCAACTGGGAGACACGAGCTTCGAGCGGAAGCAGCAACTCACGCTCGACGACCTCGGGCTCCGAACCGGGGCGATACAGTTGTACATAGAGCTCATCGCCACCGAGAGACGGCAGCAATTCCACCGGCAAAAGGCGCCACCCGATCAGACCCAGCATGACCAGTCCTGCAAAGATCATCAAAGTTGCAACCGGACGGCGGATGGGGAGGGAGAGCATCAGGACTCAGATCCCGGCGGGAGCCGAGAACATGAGGGGGAGAGGGGGAGAGGGGGAGAGGGGGGGAGAGCGCGAATGAAATGGCCGTGGAATAGATGATATCGCCGCGTTTTATCGATAACGAAGAAAGATGAAAAAGTCCGCCACCACATGGCGATTCTATTCTCGGGAAGTTGGGAGACCAGATGCCGGGATACGAGGAGCTTGAAACGCGGGGGCTTCGTTGATCGGACCATGACCCAACCCGCGCGATCTCCCCCTCTCCCCTGCTCCCCCTCTTCATCAAGGTCACGGGGCCACTGGCGAACGAAGACATCGGAGGACGAGGAACCTGATGGCCTACTCATCTCCCCCTCCCCCCCTCTGGGTTTGTTCCCCTGACCAATCGGCGCCGAGCGGGCGCGCCGGGCGGCTCGCTCGAAACCGCTCATTGCGCCCACAATCTGACGGCATCGACAATCCGATGCCACAGGGATCCCTGGCCAACTCCCTGCAAAGTCACCAGGGGCCGTTCCAGCAGCGTCTCCCCGTCGAGGGTGACGGCCACCATGCCGAGGATCCGGTTCTTTCCGACGGGGGCCACCGGTTCGCCGCTGATCTCGGTCTCGATTTGCAGCTGATCAAAACGGCCCCGGGGAACCGTTACATGAGCGTCATTCAGAGTACCCAGGTCCACTCGTTCCAGGTTTCCTTTCCAAACCCGAACCTGTTCCAGCGACCGGCCGGCGGTGAACATTGGAAGATTTTCGAAGAAATCGAAACCCCAATTGAGCAGTGCCTGGGAGGATTTAAAACGCTGCTTGCCGGTTTCCGCTCCCAAGATGACAGAGATAAGGCGCATACCATCACGTCGGGCGGATGCTGCGAGACAGTAGCCGGCCTCCTCGGTGTACCCGGTTTTCACGCCGTCCACACTACTGTCCCATCTCAAGAGTTTGTTGCGGTTGGGCTGGGCAATCGGTGTCTCTCCTGGGGGTTGATAGGAAAACTCCAATTCGGAAAAATAATAATAATATTCTGGGAACTCCTGGATCAAAACGGTGGTCAAGAGGGCCAGGTCCCGGGCGGAAGAGTAGTGGTCCCGCGTTGGCAATCCGGTCGGATTGACGAAATGGCTGTCGGCCAATCCCAGATCCTTCGCATTGCTGTTCATCAGGTCGGCAAAAGACTCCACGCTCCCGGCCGAAAACTCTGCCAGGGCTACAGCGGCATCATTTCCGGACTGGATGATCAGGCCCTTGAGCAGGTCCCCAACCGTGACATCGGTGCCCTTGTTGATAAACATCTTGGAGCCGCCCATTCGCCACGCCCGCCTGCTGATGCGAACCTCACTGTCGAGGGTGATGCGCCCGGCACGTAACTCCTTGAAAACCGTGTATGCAGTCATCAACTTGGTCAGCGAGGCCGGCGCCAGATGTTGGTCCGCGTTGTCTTGGGTCAACACCTGATTGTTGTTGGGGTCTATCAGAATATGGGCCTTGGCGCCAACCTCGGGAGGCGGCGGGACGTCCCCAACCTCAGCCCACAGTCCGACGGAAGGGAGGATCACAAGAACCGCACAACACACTGCTCTCAAACACTCTCGGAAACCAACCACGATCTCAGCCTCTTTCCATCAGCAGGTACAGGCACGGAACAACCAAGAGCGATGCAACGGTAGATGCCACCAGCCCCCCGATCAGGGTCAGGGCCAGGGGTGCACGCAAGGCCGCAGACTCACCGACACTGATGGCCAGCGGTGCAAGCGCAAGCACCGTTGTCGCCGTGGTCATGACAATCGGACGGAGGCGCTCCGACGCCGCCCGTGCCAGGGCCGCCTTCAAAACCATGCCGCCTCCGTGGAGGCGCCGAGCCGCATCGACCAGGAGAATTGCATCGTTGACCGCAATTCCCGCCAAGACGATCAGGCCCAGGACCGACATCACTCCCAGAGGCCGACCCACCGGAACCAGCACGGCGGCGACACCGACCAGGGACAGGGGGGCTGCCGACATTATGGTAAGGGGATGGCGCAGACTCTCGAACGAGCCGGCCAACACCATCACGACCAGCAGGACCGCCAGAAGACCGGCCCATCGAAGCTCACCGAAGGTCCTGATCCGCTCCTCTTCTTCACCGACCAGCTGAACGCTCAGGCCTGGCCCGATATCAGCTGCAGCCAGGGCCTCGGCTGCGGCATCCCTGGCTTCAGGGTATGCCACCCCGTCAGCCGGGCGCGCGGTAACCCGAGCAACCCGCCTCTGGTCGCGCCTGAAGATCTCCCTGGCACCTTGTGTGGATTCGAAGCGAGCCACCTCACCCACCGTCACCCGCGCACCCGTCAACGTGGTCAACGGCACGCTTTTCAACTGTTCGAGACGTACCTCCGGCATGAGAATTCGTACGTCCCTTTCCTCGTCGCCCATCGTCATCACTGTCGCCAGGCGCCCGTCAAGGACCGCCTCCAGGGCGACTGCAACGTCCTGCAAACGAACACCCAAACCATCGGCAGTCGCCCTCTTGAGTACGACACGCAACTCGGGGGGTCCACCCTCAAAAGACGAGCAAACGTTCCAGAGTTCAGGTCTAACGGAGAGGGCCTCCCTGACAGTGTCGGCGCCCTCACGGAGATCACCAAGGGAACGCCCGACGATCTCCGCCTGTAATGGTGCGCCACCGGTGCCCAACGCCCTGGCAAGGGCCGAGGCGCCAACGTCCCAGGTAACTTGAACCCCACGCAGTTCGGCCACCGCAGGCGCCACCAATCGTATGACCTCTGCAGCAGACCGACCTTCAGCGGCCAATCGAATTTTCAGGCGCGCGGTGTTCTCTTCCGCTTGCTCCTCACGAATGAACCGGTCGTCCTCAGGTATACGGCCGACCTCAGCCAGGACCGCCTCTACGTCGTCTCCGGCCGCCTCCCTGATGATGGCCTCAACGGTCTCGGCCATCCTGGCCGAGCTTGTCACCCGCTGACCCGGGGGACCAACCAAACGAAGACTGATCTGTTGTGGATCGGTCGGGGGCAGGAGCTCAGTACCAAGTTGGGCCAGACCAAAAAGCGCAAGGACCACAGCGGCCAGGGCCGTAGCGACAACAGTCCCCGGTCTGTCAAGCAAGGCCCCGACCAGGCGCTCAATGCTCTCGCGTCCCGGATCCAACGCCTTGAATCGACCGCGGGGCAGAAGCCATCCGGCCAGAGCAGGAATCAGGAAGACCGCCACAACCAGCGAGGCCAGCAGGGATGCAACCACAGTAAAGGCCAACCCCGAAACCAACCGGGCCGCCAGACCACGGACAAAGAGAACAGGCAGGAAGACGACACAGGTTGTCAGGGTCGAGGCTGCGATGGCGCCGGCCACCCGAGCGGTGCCCGAAGCTGCGGCGGTGGCGGGGTCGTCCCCCTCGGCCCGTCGCCTGAAAATACTCTCGACGACAACAATGGCATTGTCCACCAGCATCCCGGCGCCGAGGGCCAGTCCTCCCAGTGTCATCAAATTAAGGCTGCGGCCGGCAAAACTCATCAAGAGCACCGAAGCCAGCAGGGATACGGGCACCGCCGTCGCGACGACCAGGGTAGGACCAACCGAGCGGAGGAAGATCACCAATACCAGCACGGCCAATCCGATGCCGATCAGTGCGGCGCCCTTGACGTCCGTTATCGCACCTTCCACCAGAGCTGCCTCGTCCCCCACCAAGCGAACCTCAATACCGGGCAGGTCCGCACCGATACCGGCCAAGGCCTCTCGAACGGACCGCGACACCCTGACGGTGTTGGCGCCGGCCTCCTTGTAGACCTCGAGACCCACACCCTCAGTGCCGTCAAGGAGGACCAAACTTTCAATCTCTGCATCCGCCAGAATGACTTCGCCCAGGTCGGCAACTCGAAGTGGAACCATTCGGCCCTCAGTATCCCCGACAAAACGAACGACCACCCTGCCGACGTCCTCCGGACTGGTGAACCGTGCAAGACCCCGTACAAGGTAGACCCGATCTCCCTCTTCGAGCGTGCCCGCGTTGACATCGAGGTTGGCCGCCTGTAGCCGGGACTCGACTTCCCGCAGCGTTAGGCCGAAGGCTTCGAGACGGTGACGGTTGAGGCGCACCTGCACCTCGCGGTCCCGCCCGCCGATCACCCTTACCTGCGCAACACCGTGCAATTGTTCCAGCGACGGTGCCAATTGCCGCCGGGCTATTCTCTTGAGTTCGGCGAGATCCGGCCGACCCGAGGGGGCCACCAGGCCCATTGCCAGAACCGGCAGCTGCCGAGGGTCGAAACGACGAACGACGACCTCACCAACCTCAGGATCAGCCTCGATCGGCCCGAGGACCTTCTGCACCTCGACAACCGCCAAATCCATGTTCGATCCCCACTCGAAGGTCACCCGGGTCACCAGACGACCCGTCCGCGCGACCTGTTCCACCGCCCTGATACCCGCCACCGTAAACAGGCGCTGCTCGACCTGTTCGCCGAACAGGCGCTCCATTTCCAACGGTGGCCGATCGCCGGACCGAACCGAAACCAGGATCGTCGGACTCTGGAGGTCCGGCAGCAGGTCAATCGGCAATTGACGCCACGCCACCTGACCGATCAGAACGACGGCAAGGGCCACAACCACCACCGCAACGGGCCTTCGGACAGCGAGCCGGGTCAGACCCTCCATCAGGTGCTCCCCCGGCC
>JAOZPW010000037.1:9517-19343 GCA_029932545.1 Thermoanaerobaculales bacterium
GCGATGACTTCGTGTACCATTCCAGTCGGTCCTGGTGACAATCGAGACCCCATGAACTCTGCATTCCGCTCACCTTCCCGCACCGTACTCTACTGGTCGATCTTCGGCTTGGGTCTGGCATTGTCGATCGTGATGGCCCTGAGATCTCAGGTCGAAGCGGACCAGGTCAACCAATTGCGCTTCGGCTGGTGGTGGATCGCCCAGGATGTCTTCCTGCCACATGGAATGCCGACCTCGGCCGGAGGATTCTCGCCAGGGAGCCTGATCACTCTTTTCTCTGCGGTACCGCTGATGATCTGGTGGGACTTCCGGGCCTTGGCCCTGTCGATGGTCGTCATCAACATGGCGGCTTTCCTCTTCCTCGAACGCTCGATCCGACCGGCCCTGGGGTCTCGGGGCCGATGGCTGTTGCTGCTTCTCCTGTGGCTGGGTCCCTGGCGAATGGCCTTTTCTTCCTTCATCTGGCCCCCGAACTACGCCCTGCCGATGGGCTTGCTTCACCTGGCAACCGCCGTCCACATGAGACAAAAACCCGTCGCATTGGCGACCTTCGCCCACGTCCTGCTGATTGGACTGGGCGCCCAACTCCATTCCTCTGCAGCCTTGCTCGCACTGCTCTCGATCGCCCTTTTCACAACCCGATTGATCAAGGTCCACTGGAGCGCCTTTGCCGCAGCAACGTGCGTAACCCTTCTGTCGCTCATTCCCTGGATCCGTGCCATCGCCACCGATCCCAGCCTGGCACCGGCCGGGGCCGGTTTCCCCTTCCGAGGTCTGACTCTGATCTATCCGATGGTCCGTGGCCTGGGCTACACCCTGAGAATGGCATCGCTCTCCCTGCCGTCCCGTTTGACGACGTTCGATTTCACACCAGCCTTCGGCGTCGGTACCGATCACTGGCTGCTGCCTCCAATGACCCTCCTGGCTGCGGTCGCGCACCTTACTGCACTTGTGCCGATCTGGGCAGTTGCCCGTCTCTTTCGCAATGCACGCCGGCGACGTCCGTGGTCGCAGGAAGCCGATGGCCCCCTCCGCGGCTGGCTCAAGGGCTACCTGGCCATGGCGTGTTGCGCCGCGGCCCTGTCCTTCGCAGCCTCCCCCACGACGATGATGTACTGGCAGACCCAGGTACTGATGGCGACCATCACCCTGGTCGTTGTGATCCCACTTGAAGGCATCTTGCGGACTCGACATCGACCGACGCTCCTCCGTTGTCTCTCGATCTGGACCGTGGTTACCGTGCTGTTGCTCGCAACCATAGCCGCCGCGGCGCCGATGTTCCGCCAAGGCGGGCGCAAGGCAGCGGTTGCCGTCTTGACCGCGGACGAACCTCTGATCGACGAACTCGGGCTGCGGAATCACTGCACCGTCACCATTGACGAGAACCACAACTGGGCAATTCCCGACTGAGTTTTACATCCAAGCCCTTGAGTCCGTCCGACCTTTTGGTGGGCCAAGGCCCACCCTTCGCTGCCGGATGAAAGCTGAGAGCTGAGAGCTGACAGCTTCCTCCCTTCATTGCCCCCCCGTCACTCTGACCCGTGACCCATCGGTCAAGGTCTCCAGGCCTCGCACAACGACTCGTTCACCTTGCTCAATGCCGGACCAAACCTCGACCATTCGATCATCCCCGAGACCCAGCTCAACCTCTCGGCGAACGACGCGCTGCCCCTGAAGGACAAAGACCACCCGTTTGCCCGCCCTGTCGGCTATGGCATCACGGGGCACGACGGCAACGCCCTCCCGGCGTTCGATCAAGACCTCCGCCTCGACGAACATCCCGGGTCTTAACAGACCACTTGAATTGTCGACGCCAACCTCCGCCCGCAAGGCACGGGTCAGTTCGTTAATCGAGGGCGCCAAACGTACGACGCGGCCCTCGAACTCCTGATCGCCAAAGGCATGGTGTAGCACCCTGACAGGAAGCCCTTCACGAATACGGGCGACATCGAGCCCAACGATGTCGATGTCGGCGACCAACTCACCGGTCGGCGCAATCTGTGCGACCGCGAATCCCGGCGCCACCAACTGACCGTCCGCCATCGGCCGCCCGTTGCTATCCCTGGCCAAGGTCAAAATGACACCGTCGATCGGTGTCACCAGACGGTTGCGAACCTCGACCAGGAGGCTCCGGTCATACTCGAGACGGGCGTCTTCGAGTGTCGTTTCGGCCCGCCGGAGTTCTGCCTCGTTGATCAGCCCCTGATCGAAGAGCTCTTGAGTGGCCTCAAAATCGCTCTGGGCGCTCTCGAACCGTCGCCGGGTCGCCGCGGTCCGTGCTGCCACCCGAACATCTTCACCGGAGATCTCGGCAACGACTTGGCCGACCCTCACCCGGTCCCCCTCGGCCAACCTGCGCCCACCCTTTCTGGCGAGATTGAGGATTCCACGGCTCTCGACAGTCAGGGTGACAACCTGTGAAGCACGGAGGGATCCGGTGGCACTGATCCGGTCTTCGACGACGCCTGTCCCTACCTCGGCGACCGTGACCGGCACCTTGAACTCAACGGGCTCATCGGTGCGCCCAGGCCCACATCCAAGCAGCACCAGGCAGAGGCAGAACGCCAGGCCGACTGTTGTGGACCTTAAAGGACGAGAGGGAGAGGGGGGGAGGGGGGGAGGGGGGGAGCGCGCGTATGAAGTAACGGTGGAATATGTGATATCGCAGTGATTTATTGATAGCCAAGAAAGACGAAACATACCGCAACGACTGATCGATCCCATTCTCGGGAGGCTGGGAGGCCAAATGCCGGGATACGAGGCGGATGAAACGCGGGGGTATCGTCGGTCGGTCCGTGACCAAAACCGCGCGATCTCCCCCTCTCCCCTGCTCCCCCTCTCCCTCTCCCTCTCTTTCATTCTGGAAGGAAAAGACCCATCTGTGACCAGAGCCGATGGCGAGACCGAAGAATAGTGATTTCTCATTGCCCGGCCTCCCCGCCGGTCCGTCCGATCGGCGTCCACCGTACCGCATCGGCCACGACGATCATGCCGGTCGTCTCGTCCGAGAACTCGACGGTCACGTCGCCACTTTCCAAATCAAAACTGTCAACCAGATTCCAACCCCGGGGCGCCTCCCCGGCGTCGAAATCAATCTCGTGGCGCTCATCCCCTTGCACTATCGCAAGTTTCCACACACCCCAGTTCCGGGCCACCCGGAAACGCTGTTTGTGGGGCAGGTGAATCGCCAACTCCCACACCCCCGATTGAGGGACAGCTCCGGTGAACCGGGCGCTACTCTCGCCTTTCCCCTTGCGCATCCAAGCCAACGTATGGCGATAGCGACCGTAGGCCGTGGCCGATGAGGCTCGGGACCAGGCCCGGGGCATTGGACCGAATTCCTCGACCGGCAGTCCTTGGTCCAACTCGGCGTCGTCCTGACCCTTGGCGCCGAGACGCAACCCAGAGCGCCCACCACCCTCAGAAACCTCAAATCCGTCGTCCAGATCGTCGATGATGACGGCATCGCTGTCGGCGATCTCGAGCTCCATCATCGTCACGCCCTCTAAAGGCTCGGCCTCGACAACGATCGTCTCATCAACCTCGGCCAGTGGCACCCGGAAGTTGCTCCGGTTGAGACTGAGGTAGGGATGCACCCAGACGCCGGTCGGCGGACGAGTCAATATCGTTGAAAAGCGGACAGCGGACTCCGCATCGATCCTCAGGGGCTCACTCTCCTCCCGCTCCTGGTCGTCGTCGGCGCCGACGTAATAGACGACCCGGAATAGTCCTGGTGTCATTTCGTCGTTCCGCACGACCAAGTTCAACTGGTACCGCGCACCACCATCCGCGCCATCCGGAAGACGATAGGCTTCGGCGTGTTGTCCGATCAGACCCGGGAGATTGGTCGTCGTCAGCAGGTCCTCGATCATTCGGCCCAGGCCTTCATCCTGAAGATCGGCCGCTGCGACAACATCATCCAAGGTAAAGGTCGTCCCAATAAAGTCTCGCCGCAGGGCCGCCAGCAGGGCAGCACTGCCCTCGAAGCCCAGATCGTCATAAATCACCTGGGCCAGGGTGCCCGCCTTCAAGGACAGACCATCGATCGCCTTTTGGGGGTCATCCCACGGATCGATATCGACCGGCGAAGTATCCAGGACCGCTTTCCACACCTCCGGACTTGATGCAAAGACCTCGATCAACGAGTCCGCGAAGTGACCACCGCCGCCGCCGATCAGATGTCCCTGAATCACCTGTCCGATCTTGGCGTTCATTTCCGGACTGTAGAGGTGGGCCGAGAAGTAGCCCCGCGTGTCGGACATCATCAGGGTTCCCAACTCGTCCAGGGTCCAATCCAGAGCTTCCCTACCCGGCCCACGCGCCGAACACTGGGCCAGGAAGAGCGACCTCGCGGCGCCTGTGAAGAGATTCCCACCCGAAAAATCGTTGATGAAAAACTCCTCGAGCCGCTCCAGTTTTGCCTGCGGCAATCCTCCCTCATGGTCCTGGTAATCGGACTCGTCCCTGAAAGGTACGTCGAAGCGGGCCAACGGAAAACCCAACTCCCGCACCAACATCATGCCAGGCTGGCTCAGCACCGATCCCAGGCGCCACCCACCGCCGAAGCCCCGCAGAGCGTTGGGCGCCTCAACCACGGTGAATCCGTCATAGGGATAGGCCAGGCCCGCCTCGGCGAACTCTTGCACAAGATCCGCCACTCGTTCACGGATGGCATCACGCGCATCGGACAGGTCCTCAACCGTTCTCAAGTGACCCGGCGTCAACAGCAACTCCAGCTTGATGCCCTCAGCGTCAAAGGAATAAGTCTCGAAGACTGAAGCCGCGACCGCAACCCCGTCGACCGGCGCACCGGGATTGAAACGAAACGTCGACCGCCCTTCAGTCGAACTCTCGTCATGCCGCGCTCCGGGGCCTGCCGCCAGCCATCCGTCGGGTACGGTGATCTGGAGGTCCACATCGAAGAAATCCGGACCCTGGTCAGTGCCGGCCTTCGACTCCACCGCCGCGCCGGCCAGGGGCAACCAGGCGATTGCCGGCATCAACGCCACGTACCGGCGATCGTTGAGACCACGGTCGTAGCCCAGGATGTAGAGCTGTGCTTCTATTGCCGGCAATCTCTCCGGCGTACGAACGGCATCGACGTAACCGAAGCGGATGTCGGGTTTACCCGAGTACCGTATGCTCACACGCCTTTGAGCTCCGGGCTCCAGCCTCTGATCCAGTTCCAGCAATCCATCCGAATGTTCAAAGGAGATCTCCGACCCATCGATCGTGACCTCGTGAACCTCAAACCCCGGATTGAGGGTCAGCAGGACCTGATCGAGCCCTGCTTCGTCGGGTGCCGAGATGCTAATCTCCGCCTCAACACTGATTGTCTTTCCGGGGTTGATATCCGCCAAAGCCTCTATTCGAGTGATGTCCGGGCGAACCTCGGAAGCTCGGTCTTCGTGGGCGGCCAACCAGCTGTCCAGTTGGCTGATGTTCGAGGCCCTCAAGAACGCTCCAACGCCCAACAACACCACCGCCACGGTCATTAATCCAGCCCCAAGAGCGGCACGAAAGCGACGGGATCCGCCATCCAACCGGGGATGCACGGCCACAGCCAGTGCCAAAAGACCAGAAGCTGCCACCAAATAACCCAGCCGCTGCAACAAGCCGACCAGATCGACCATGGCCGGCAGAATGTCTGACGGAAACACAACCGAGTACATGCCGCTGACATCGAGCAAGACTGACGCAACGGGGGAGACCTTTAACGAGGCCCAGATGATGCCGACCAACACTCCGATCGTCACCACTGCGGCGATCAGACGGTTTCGAACCAAGAGGGTCACAAGATAGGTCAGGGCCAGGCCGAAGGCCATTGCCGGCAGGCACATGAAGAGAGTAAACATCACGAGGGACGTTGGTTGCAAAGGCTGTCCAATGGGCGCACCCAGTGCGGGCAACGCAAACCCCAGCAACTGCATCAAGGCCACCATCACCAAAGCCGGCACCCAGGCGGCCAGCAACTGCGCCGTAAACCGCCCCACCATCAACTCGGGCGTCGTCATCGGCCGGGCGTCGAGCACCTCGACCATGCGCTCCCGAACATCCCTGGCCCGCACGTCAAAAGCCATAAACACCAGGCCAAAGAGGAAGAAAGCGACGTAATAGAGCCCCATCGAACCGATCAGAAACCTCGGGCCGATGCTGGCGGCAGTAGCCGAATACGAGGAGAAAATCGCGTGCAACACGCTGTAGTAGAGGTAGATCACCAGGCCCGACACAAGGGCCAGGGTCAAGAAGATCCAATAGCGGACCAGGCGGCGCGTCAGGCGCAATTCCGCCCGCATGACCGAAAGAACGACATCTTTACGCATGGGCCACCTCCGCCCCCTCCAGGACGATTTCCCGCCCTCGGCCGACCATAAACGCCAGGTAGGCCTCTTCCAGGGTCGGATCAGCAACCGGCATCGATCCGGAGACTGCACCTTCACCCTTGAGCACACCGCGGATGTGAACCCGCCCACCATGGGCCGAGCGTGCAACCACCTCGATCAGCTCCAGGACCGCCATCTCGCCCGACTGCTCCACCTCGACCTCGACGACTCTGCCCCGGGAACGCTGCAACAGCTCCGACGGCGAGCCCCGGAAGACCACTTTTCCACGGTCAATCAGGGCCAGGTCCTCACAGCCCGATCCCAGGTCAGCGACAATATGGGTCGAGAGAATGATCGTGCGGTCCTTGGCCAACTCCGCCATCACCGCCCTGAACCTGAGCCTCTCCTCAGGATCCAAACCAACGGTCGGTTCGTCGACAATGAGAAAACGCGGCTCGTGAACCAGGGCCTGGGCCACCCCCAGCCGCCTCAACATACCGCCGGAGAGTTTCTTGACCTTTCGATCCGAGACCTCGGCCAGGCCGACTTGTTCCAGCACCTGCTCTACCCTCAGTCGCCTTTCGCCCTTGTCCCACATGCCCGAGAGCGAGGCCAGAGTATCGAGAACCTCGGCGACCCGGTGCAGTCGCCAGGCGCCAAATTCCTGAGGCAGGTATCCGATTAGCGAGCGGACAGCGTCCCTCTGAGTGACGACGTCATAACCGCCGACTGCCGCACGGCCCTCGGTTGGAACCAAAAGGGTGCACAAGATACGCATCAAGGTGCTCTTGCCGGCGCCGTTGGGCCCAAGCAGACCAAAGAGCCCGGTTCCAATCCTGAGATCGACGCCGTCGAGCGCGACTGTTCCGCCCTTGTAGACATGGCGAACGCCCTCGACCGCACAAAAGGACTCCGCAGCAATCGTCTCAGATCCTTGTTGCATTTTCCTTCTCCCTTGCCCTGCTCGAACGGCCCTATTGTACGGCGAAAAACGCTTCGAGCGAACGAACCTCTGTCTCGTTGAGATACGGATTATTCGAGGTATGGTTCAGATTGACGACATTGTGGGGGTGGACCCCTGTGTCCACCCGTGTTCCGACCTAAGACACCCGCAACAACCACCGGAGAAAAAACGCAGAGGCACAGAGACGCAGGGAGAAACACAAAGGAAAAGAAGAACAGTGAGGGAACCGTGCCGACGTTCGTTCGGTGAAGTGAACCGCTCAAACGGGTGTGCCGTCTTTGACTTTATCCTGCGGGCACTTTGGCCAACCAAAAAGCTCATGGATAAAGTCTAAGGGGGCTCCCTCGGCGAACGCTTCGGCGACAGAATCTCGGCCGACGCCGTAGGCCGCCGAGGTCATTTCCTCAAGAGGCGGAAACTTCCCCTTCCCGGCCACGAGGCCTCTTGAGGAAATGCACCGAGCGGGAGCGCGCCTGCGCGCTCCCGAAGGCCGGGTTTGGGATCCAGGGGCAGGGCCAGTTGGCAGCTTCGGCGACAGCATCAGATGGCAGGTTCAGCGGCAGCGCCAGCGTCATCAGGCACCTATCCACATGGTATTATTGAACTTGGAGGCAAGCTTCCAGTTGTTTCATAAACCAGAAGAAACACAGCCCGTCATTTCGGACGCTTGAATTGTAGATCGCAACTATGACCGACAAAAGCCACACTGTCGCTGAGCTGGAATCCGCCATTCGCGATCTTATTAATGCCCCGCGTAAGAAAAACTCCCTGCTCAAAGATTCAGCCTATTGGAACATGCTCTGCAGCTGCCTGGATGCGATAGGAGATACAGAGCTAGCCCTAGACGCGTACGCAGCAGTACCTGACCCGAAGGAGGATGGGGCACTCTACATTCTGGTGTACGGAACACTACAGGCGCTATTCGTCCAACAAGACGCCGTCGAGAACCTGGCGGAATCATTAGGAATCGAGCCGGAGACAGATCCCTTACTGAAACAGATCCGAGAAGTTCGAAACGACGCCATCGGTCATCCTACGAAACGTGGTCCAAAAAAGGGATATCGGTACAATTTCATTTCACGAATCACAATGAGCAAGAAGGGTTTTCAGCTCATGACCACCTACCCGGACATGACACCGCCAACGTTTCGGTCTGTGTCAATTCCGGAGATAATCTCTACACAGCGAGGGCGCATTTGCAACGTTTTGTCTCACCTAATAATCGAACTTGAGAGGGAGGAAATGAACCACAAAAATCAGTTCAAGCAACAAAAGCTCCGTGACATCTTCCATCACACCCTCGGATACAACTTGTCCAGATTGAGCGAAGCCAGCGTTGGAAATGTCCGGCCAGCACATGAGCAAACCGATTTTTCTAAAGTGGAAAAGACATTGACGGATTTCAAAGCAGCCCTTGACGAACGCGGACTTGCCGGTGCATATACAGGAGTTGAATGTACGCTCGAACTTCTCGAGTACCCGATGGTAGAAATCAAAAGGTACTTTGAAGATCCTCAGTCATCGAGGCTCAACGGGAAGGACCTCTATATATTCGTGGCATATATTTCCACCAAGTTTGATGAGCTGCAAGATATGGCCGAGGAGATCGACAGCGAATACGCGAGCACACAGGATGCAATCTGACAACGCGATCGAGGGCGAACCTTGACTGCGCCGCCGCTCCGGTCGGGCACCATCAAACGCGTCTTATCGCAAGGGTTAGGTCAGCCGTCATAATAAAACCAAGGGAGATTCGTCATGGGTTGGTTCAAAGAACTTATTCACGCCAAGCCACCCGGCACCCGCCGCCAGGGCGAGGTTCAACCATCGGTTGACCCATTCACGATTCGGAATCAGGATGACGAGACTTACCGAAGCAACCGTGACGTTATCAAGGCACTTCGGTTTTCAGTCACTCTTCAGATCCGAACGCCCCTTTCTACCCTCGCGCATCACGGAGAACTATATGAAGGGCTTCCGAGCACGGCGCCTCGATACGGTGAAGAAAGGGACGGGCAATGGCAGTACGAAATAAAATCTTTTGCCGAGTTGGGTGTCGACCTTCCCGATTTTGGTCCATCAACCGCCGCTTCGGACATAGGTCCAGTTGACCCTTCCGATTACCTGCCGTTCCTTATCGCCTTTAGAAAAATCATTGAATCGGACACTCCTCATGCTGAGAAACTGGCTCAGGTTAAGGCGCTACCGAAAACCTCAGCGAAGTTCGCTGAATTCTGGCGGAAACTCAGGAAAAACGACGGCGATTTCCCGGAGTCCTTCTTTTACCTTCAGCTTACTGACCTGCCGGGAGTAGGTAAGCGGACGGCCAAGAACCTATATGAAGCGGGATTCACCAATCTTGAATCGGTAACAAGCGCGACCGAAGAAAGTCTGCTGCAAATTCCCGGGCTGGGTCGGGGTACCGTTCAGAAGATTCTTGGCGCAGAAACCCAGAAACACTGACTCCCATCCCCGGCCTTCTGGCACGCCCTTCGGGCGCACCAGCGTCGCCTTTTCTGCGGGGCCGAAGCTGAGTATG
>JAOZPW010000255.1 GCA_029932545.1 Thermoanaerobaculales bacterium
GGAAAAGGTACCAGGTGTGCGCATCCTGACTTCGCAGGTCTTCTTGACGAACTCGACCGACTTCTCGCCAGCAGGACCGCAGGGTGGCTCACATGATCGGGAAGGTCGGACCTGGCACTGATGATACTGGAAAAGGTGCCTGGCACAGTGAACTAGTGTTCTTCGAACCCGGCCTTCGGGGCCGGTCAAGGAGGAGAATTTGTGGCGCCTACTCCCTTTTTGAAGCCGGTGGCGAGGCCAGGGTTGTCTCCCTGAGCTTCTGGATCTCTCCAGGTTCTCCGATGATGGTCACCCAATCCTTGTCTTCCAATATGGTGTCGCCCGACGGGATGATCAAATCGTCATTCCGGCGAATGAGGGCCACCAGGCAACCATGAGGCAGATGCAATTCGCTCAGGGAGTGGCCGATAAGCCAGCCGCCTCGTCCCTCGGGCTGCAGTTGTAAGGAGAGGAAGCGCTCATCTCTCAGTAGAACTTCCTTGAGTTCCTGCTCGTTGCGGGCGCCCAGCCACTGGGGCATGAAGTCGGCATCATCAACCCGGCCGGCCAACTGGGCCAGGATTCGGAGGTGCTGACCGGGATCGTGCTCCGGGCTGATCAGGAAGAAAAATGCCCGGATCAGGCCGTGGTCCGAATATTCGGGAGGCAATTCCTCGGGCTCGATGTGGATGCCGGTTTCGGAGCGAACCAGGACCAGATGGGGTTGATCAACCCTCGGGAGGAGGATGTGGGGCAGGGCGGCGCCCATGGCGACCGGTGTCGATCCCAGTCGAGTTCCCTCCTCGAAGCCGTTGACCAGTTCTTCCTCGGTAAAGGGCAGGTCGCGGGCCAGATGACGTGAGGCTTCGTGGGTGATCTCGTCGAAATGGGTGCAACACCCTTCAGTATCGATGGCCGTCGCCTTGGCAACGATGAGGTCGAAGGGGTCGTCGTGCCTCAGGCCTTTCTCCTTGAGAATAGACCGAAGCTCCCGGTCAAGACCTTCGAATCGCCGTTGTCCCAGGTGAGCGAAGACGTGGAAGATCGCCCCACCCCGATTGACCCGATTTCTGGCATAGATCCGGTACCAGACGATGCCCGCCACGATGATTGTCCCGGTGAACAGCATCGGAAGCATGCCCATCTGAATGATCAGAATCGTAGAGATCGAGATGCCCGCCAGTTGCATCCACGGGTAGAAAGGTGAGTGGTATCCGGGGTCGTACGAACTGATACGGCTCTCGCGCATGACGATGACCGCCAGATTGAGGAGCGCAAAAATAAAGAGCTGCATGGAACTGGCCAGCTTGGCGACCTGAAGGACATTCAGGGTCAGGATGGCCGTCACCATCAGGGCGGAGGTCAGGAGAACCGCCCTGACCGGGGTAGCAAAACGGCCGATCTGCGCCAGGCCCGCAGGCAGGAGATCGTCTCTGGCCATCGCCAAAGGGTAGCGTGAGGCAGACATGAATCCGGCGTTGGCCGCCGAGGCAAACCCGGCAATTGCCGCCGCGGCAACAATCAAGACTCCGATCCGGGCTGGAATCCAGGTGACAAAGGCCGCAGCGGCCGTGGCTACCGGAGTCAGATCTCCCGCCAGGCGGTCGGCGGGTACGAAGATGACGATCAGGGTAACGCCGATGACATAGGTCATCGTTGCGACCGTCAGGGACCAGATCATGCCTCGGGGTATGTTGCGCTCCGGATCGTCGACCTCTTCGGACAGGCTGGCAACATTGGTCAGGCCGGCGAAGGAGACACCGACCAGGCCGATGGTGGCTACCAATCCCTTGATCCCGTGATCGAGAAAGGGTTCAAATCGTTCCTTGATGACGGTTGCCGGATCAAGGGACAGTACGTTGCCTACGGCCTCTGCAAAAAAGAGGACCAGTACGAGCATCAACCAGGCGACCAACAGAACCTGGAGACGGGTCGTTTGTTTGACGCCGACGATGTTGAGGACGGTATAGACACCGACCAGGATCAACGCCAGGACCTTGATCGGAATGTCGATGAAGAGCAAAAGGTACGCGCCCATTCCGATCAGGGCAAATGCGCTCTTGAGCATCATGACGGCCCAGGTGCCCAGGCCGCCGATCGTGCCGACCATCGGCCCCAGGGTGCGATCAATGTAGTAGTAGGTGCCTCCGGCGCGGGGCATCGCCGTGCACAGCTCGGCCTGAGAGAACATCGCCGGGATCATCAGCACTCCGGCCAAAAGATAGGCCAGGACGACCGCCGGTCCCGTCTTGGCGAAGGCCAGGCCGGGCAGGAGGAAAAAACCTGAGCTGAACATCACACCGGTGCAGATGGCGAAGATCTGAAAGAGTCCGATCTCTTTTTTGAGCCGAGGTGCGGAGGGCGATTGCGTCATGTTCCAACTGTACACTGGAAAAGACTGGGGTTTCCGGCCGGATCTCCAGACTTGGTACTCTGTCACCGTGAGGATCACGGGTGGAATATGGCGATCGCGGCGGCTCAATGGGCCGAGCCGGAATAGTCTCGTGAGGCCTACTCCGGACTCGATGCGGGAGCGAGCCTTTCAGGTCCTTGGTCCTGAGGTTGTCGATGCCGCCTTCCTTGATCTCTTTGCCGGTACCGGGTCCGTCGGTCTCGAGGCCCTTTCCCGAGGGGCGTCCAGAGCGGTGTTTGTCGAAGAACATCCTGCGGCTGCCCGGCTTGTTCGCCGGAATGTCTCTCAGTTTGTCGAAGCTCGCGGACAGACGAAGGTGTTGTGCCTTTCGGCCATAGCGGCGATTGCACGCATGGCCCGCGCGGGCGAAATATTCGACATCGCCTGGGCCGATCCTCCATTTCCGGTCTGGAAGACGGGCACCCAGGCCCTTGCGGCGGCCTTCGCCCAGGGTGTCATACGACCCGACGGCATCGCCTGCCTCGAGTGTCCCGAACGAGCCGATATCGGTGACCTGCCGGAGGGTCTTAACGTCGAACGGGAACTCGGTGGGGGAGCCTCGAGGGTGCTCATTCTCAGCTGGTCGTGAAGGAAGAACTGATCAGCCCACGGGAGACTTGCACCGCAAAGAGCGCGAAGAGTACTAACCCGGGCGGTCCACCGGTTTGGCCTTTAGAAGCTCCCGCTCCAACAACTTCGATAATTCGAGGCAAGAACCAAGCCGACGCACCACAAATGGTTGCAGTTGGAGGGTCTGCCGGTGATCACACACCGTGGTGTTTTCCCGAGCCCGAGCCCGTTACCCTTACCGATTGCCTTCGGATTCAACCCCAAATGAAAGACCTACAGGAGCAGTTGCCTGGGTCGGGCTTCATGGGGCAGTGAAAAATACATATCGGGAACGATAACGGGCACGGGCTCGGGCTCGGAGTTAAGGCGCACCGTTCCTCCGGGTTCATCACTGGCTGGCGATCTGCCGCTGCACCCCAACGTTGTCCCGGTGACCGGTCAATCGGGCGGTGATCTTGCCCCGGAGGGGATAGCCCAGGAGATACATATCCCCGATGATGTCAAGAATTTTGTGGCGGGCGAACTCGTCGGGAAAGCGCAGCTCAGTATTGAGAACATTGTCTTCACCGACCAGGATGAAGTTGTCCAGACGTCCTCCTGATCCCAGTCCCAGCTCGTTGATCATCTTCATGTCGCGCATGAACCCGAAGGTCCTGGCCGGGGCTATCTCTTCCATGTAGGTCTCGAAGTTGGTTTTTTCGAATTCGACGAACTGTTGACCGATCGGGGGCGGATAGTCGAGGAAGTAGGAGACAGCCAGGCCGTCGAAGGGCTCGACGAGCAGACTCTTGTCGCCTTCGCCGATTCGGTAGGGCCGGTCGATGACCACCTCGCGCCGCGGCACTCCCTGATCGACAATACCGATCTCCAGCAAATGACGGCAGAATTCCACGGCCGACCCGTCCAACACCGGGATCTCTCCGTGGACTTTGATCAGCAGATTGGTAATGCCCGCCGCGTGAAGGGCCGAGAGCAGGTGCTCGACCGTGCGGATATGGTCGCCTGCGCTGGTCAGCGTTGTCGCGTAGTCGGTTTGCGCCACGAAATTCAGGTGCGCCGGAATGTGCACGCCGCCGGGCAGGGTCGAGAGATGAATGCCGCTGTCAGGCGGCAAGGGCTGGATCACCATGCCGGTACGGCTTCCGGAGTGCAGCCCCAGGCCGTAGATGACGCTGGACTTGACAATTGTCCGCTGCGGCTCGGCACCCTCTTGAATCAGTGGCAGCATCGGTGGCGGATCGAAGGTCTTGTCGGTTTCCATCCGTTCCCGGCCCAGTTCCAGGATCGAGGTAGCGCCTGCGGCGGTCTGGGCGGTCTTCGATTCGAGTGCACTGACGACCGCGTTGACTGCCGAGTCGTAGGACAGCGGTTTTTCAAGGTAGTCGTGGGCGCCCATTTTGATCGACTTGACGGCGGTCGCCGACGTGCCGTGGCCGGACATCATGATCACCGCAGCATTGGGGTCTTTCTCCTTGATTGCCTGCAGCGTCTCCAACCCGTCGCGGTCGGGCATCCAGATGTCGAGGAAGACGACATCGGGGTGCTCGGTCTCGTACAAAACCAAGGCCTCGTTTCCCGAAAGCGTTGTCAGGGTTCGATAGCCCTCGTCCTCCAGGATGGCCGAAAGTGTTTCCAGAATCCCGGGTTCGTCGTCAACGATCAAAATCAGTTCGTTCATGACTCCAGTGTGGACTTTGCCCTGCCGCGGGTCAAGGAGAGGCGCAGAAAACCCGCGGCCGACAAGCGACCGCGGGCTCAGAAGCCGGACCGGATCTCACGGCTTAACGTTCAGCCACTATCGTCGTCGCGTCGTTGGTCCTCGAGTCGATGACCGAGGCCGAGATCCGAATGCCGGCACCTTCGACGACCGTTACTTTTGCGTATCCCCACCCGAGGTTGGGTTCACCGGCCAGGATGGCGAAAGGTTCGATTTCTTGTCGCACCTCTCCGGGCATCAGGTCTACCACCCAGAGAGTGTGGAGAGAAGATCCCCCGGAACAGCGATAGAGTTCGACAAACATCGTCGCCTTCCGGATGCCTGTGTTGGCGAAAATCAGGTTGGTTCGAAACAGCCCTTCCTCCTGGCGCAGGCCGATCAGCCACGCCTCGTCGTCTTTGAATAACCCAGCATCCATCGGTTGAAAGTCACAGAACTGGCCGAAAGTCCCGTCGCCACCTTCGTTGAAGGTTCTGCCGGCAACCCGGAGGGTTTGATCGGAACGAAATTCGAGGGTGCCCTTGCCTTCGACCCCCATCTCACCGACAACATCGGCGAACGACTTCTGCTGCGAAGGGTCGATCGTATATGTCTGGTGGATGGTGCCGATGCCGGTGTGGAGAACGAGCTCTACGTTCGCCGCTTCACTGCTGAGGTTGAGGGCACAGACGTCCGTCCGCCACTGGCTCCCGTGGGCGCCGTCCAGATGGGCCGCCACTTCGGTCCAGGCGGTGTGGAGATCGGGATCGTAGGAGTCGACCTCGCGAATCCCCTGCGAAAACATCCCTTTCCCACCGCCAAGGAGGTGAACCGTTCCGTCGATCACGGCAGCCCCCATGCCGAAACGAGGGCTCGGCATTTGGGTCGCCCGCCG
>JAOZPW010000256.1:0-1415 GCA_029932545.1 Thermoanaerobaculales bacterium
GCCGAAACTCTCGAAAGGCGGTGCCGGTCCACAGCATGTCGTCGGAGCGGTCGTGTTCCTCCCAGGTCCGAGCCGCCTGACGCAGCTGATCGCGGAGTTGGGTGCTGTCGGCATCCTGGGTCTGCCAGCGCACCAGGCGCGGCCAGTTGGCGAGCAGGGACTCGTGGATGATTTCGACTCGGCGGGTGGGTTCCTGATCTTCTTCCTGGATTTCGTAGGAGGTGAGCAGGCGGGCGTCAATCAGCTCGCGGAGCACCTCTTGAGCTGCACCTTTCCTGTCATCCTGAGCGAGGGAGTCCGACGACCGA
This sequence comes from Thermoanaerobaculales bacterium, assembly GCA_029932545.1. GTDB lineage: Bacteria > Acidobacteriota > Thermoanaerobaculia > Thermoanaerobaculales > Sulfomarinibacteraceae > DAOWGJ01. The sequence goes on from JAOZPW010000256.1 coordinate 309, forward strand.
GTCGAAGGATCCCCTCCGGATCTGGAGGCTGCAGGTGATTTCGTCGTCGCTCCGTACTTCGTGGGATCCCTCGATTCCGCGGCCTTGGGCCGCTTTGCTCGGGATGACAGTGGTGGCCCTGTCTCACCACCGAAAACCGACAGGAGCTCGCCCCAGTCGCGCACCGCGCGTGTGCCTTCCGCCGTCACGAGGTTGCGGAAGAGCTCACGAACGAGCGCGATGCGATCGCTGCCGATCCGCTCGACGGTGGCCTCGGCGTGGCGAGCCAGTGCTCCACTGACGCCGCCGATGTCGTTGTACGCCTGGCGGGTCAGGAGTCCGTCGTCCCGGTCCCGGTTTTCCCACAATCGCTCTGCGGCAAATGCGAGCAGAGGCAAGGCGCCCCGTTCGTCCTCGATCTCGGCGAGCATCTCGTCCACCAGTTGCTCGTCCTCGAAGCGGTAGCCGCACCTGGTGGCGGGTTGAACCAGGGCCCTCCGGAGGGGCAGGCCGGTCGGCGGCATGAGAGGAACCAACGACTCAAAGAGAGGCCGGAGGGGCTCGAAGAGTTTGCACTGCATCAGGAAGTCGTCGCGCATCGACAACAGGACTCGGACGTCCGCCTCGAGAACCAGCCGTCCGAGCAGTTCCGCGAACCGGGTCTGTTCGGCGGCGGTATTTTGTGTGAACAACTCTTCGAATTGATCGACAATCAAGAGCGCATGATCATACCGTCGCCGCCATCGCGCCAGTACCTCGACAGCGACATCAGGATCGTCAAACCGCAGCAGGAGCTCAACCGCATCAGGATCCCCAGAAGTCTCGCGAGCCAGCAACCTCGCGAGCGAGGACATTGCTGCGTTTCCGGGAGTGCAGCACACGATTTCCCAGCCGGGTGGGGCATGCGGCACCAATCCCGCCCCAATAAACGAACTCTTGCCTGCTCCCGACGGCCCCACGATAGCGAGAAGGTGTGCCCCCTCGAGCTTGCGCCACATCTGTTCCACCTCGGCCTCGCGACCGAAGAAAAACTCTGCGTTCTCCTCGGTGAAAGAGGCGAGCCCCGGGTAGGGCGTGAGGTCCTCGGCGCCCGCAACACGCAGCGTCACGTCTTCCAATGCACGCGTC
>JAOZPW010000256.1:1425-5527 GCA_029932545.1 Thermoanaerobaculales bacterium
CAGGGTGTGTGCGGAACGGTAGCGCTGGTCGGCCGCCTTGGCGACGGCCTTCTTGAGGACCGGCGCCCACGGTGTTTCGGGGAGTTTGACCGGTTCCGATCGGAGACCCTCCCAGAGGCTCTTGCGGCTGTCGGAGGTTTTGATCCCTTCCGGACACACCATCTCAGCAAGCACGACGCCGGCGGCGTAGACGTCGGCCCGCGCATCGACGGAGAGCCCAGCTGCCTGCTCGGGCGCCATGTAGGCAGGCGTACCCGAGACCGTTCCGGCCTCGCTGTCTTCCTGTCGGGCGAGGCCAAAATCCATCACCAAGACGCGGCCGGCGCGGGTGATCATGATGTTTTCGGGTTTGATATCGCGGTGGATGAGACCTGCCTTGTGGATCGCCTCGAGTCCCGCCAGGAATTGCGAGGCGATGTCTTGTGCCTCTTTGAGCTCCAGCGGCCCGCGTTCGCGTAAGACGTCGAGAAGCGTACCGCCATCGATATACTCCATCGACACCAACTCGATGCCGTCGGCCTCTACAAGATCGAAGATACGGCAGACATTGGGCGACATCACTTCGCGGGCGGCGCGGACCTCGCGGCGAAGGAGATCTCTGCGCCTTTCATCCTTGAAGAGTTCAGGCAGCAGAGCCTTCAGCGCCACCTCGACCCGCAGCTTGAGGTCGAATGCCCGCCACACCTCACCCATGCCGCCGCGGCCAAGTTGTGAGCGGATCTGGTAGCGCTCGCCGAGCACCTGGCCGGGAACACATGGCATCAACCCATTGGGGAGATCGAGGGTCAGATCCTCGTGCTCGGGCTGGCTGAGAGTGTCCTGTCCCAGCCCACCCTCAGCAGGCGTGGAAGGAACCGCACCCAAAGGTCGGCTTTCAGCCCCGTCTTCGTGAGACATATCTTGTCCAGTTATTCGCTTAATTCAGTGTACTACAAGCTCCTTGGACAATGGGATCTGGCAACTACTGTTCGGACGAATCCACCTTCGAAGCCTCGGTGACGGTTGCCGTGTCACTGACGATGACGAAACAATAGGTTGCCGCCAACCGGCCGATGGTGATCCGGTCTCCTGGGAACAGGGGTTCTGGCCCTTGCAATCTGTTCCCGTTGAAATATGTTCCGTTCTTGCTGCCGAGATCTTCGATCGTCACGTTCTCGCCGGTGATCACAATTCGCCCATGGCGGCGGGACACCAGGACGGAATCAATCCGTACCCGTGATTCCGGATCGCGGCCGATGAGGTTCTCGCCCTCGACCAGGAGTACTCGCGTCTCGGCTCCTACCAGGGCAAACCGGGTTGCCTGTGGAGCTTCGATCCAGCTGACGGGTGCGATTAACCGGTATCCCTTCCGCGGGATGGTCTCGATGAACTCCGGGTTCTTCGGGTCGTCGCCGAGCGCCTTGCGCAGCTCGACAACCAGCATCGAGAGGGAGGCATCGCCAACCACGACGTCGGGCCACACCCTATCGAGTAGGTCCCGGGTGCCCAGAACCTCTCCGGGTTTCTCGGCGAGAACCACCAATAGATCCATTGTCTTCGGCCGAAGGCGCACGGTGAGATCACCGTCCTGGAGCTCACTGGCTGCGGGCTCGACGTGCCACCGGCCGACCATGAAGCAGCCGGAAGGCGGCGGGCCATTGAGAAATTGGGACACCATTTCTTCCATTGTACGACGGCAACTGCAATCTGATCGAAATTGTCGGTTTTGCAACTCTTTTGGAATTCTATTGTGAATCACATCGCCCCGGGACTGAGATTGTCTTCAGGCAAGAGTGGAACAGGACAGGCGAGTGCTGAAGAAACCAGCCGGAGCCAATCAGTGAGCGCGGGTTTTCGGTACGACCAAAGGGGGTGAGGGATGACAGAAGAAAAACAACTAGTGAGGACAGCAGCCCTGATCACCAACCATCGCCGCCAGGCGGCACACCACGAGGAGGACCTCATGAAACATCTTGGAAAATCACCTGTCAACACAAAGGTCGCCGTGGCCGTGGTCTCGATCTTGCTGATGGCCGCAGCCGCCGGTGCGACCCAACCCGGGACCTGGGCTGCCAAGGCCGACCTCCCCGAAAACTTGTACTTCATGGCCACTGCGGAGGTCAGCGGCATCATCTATACCTTCGGAGGCTCATCAGGCGAAGGGATCGTCGGCACCGTGTATGCCTACGATGCTCAACCTGGATCCGATTCCAAGTGCCTCAGCGATCCAATCGGCTTTGATTATGATTCATGGTCGATGAGGGCCGATATGCCTACAGCGAGGACAATGGCCGCTGCTGCCGAAGTCGACGGCAAGATCTATGTCATTGGCGGCGCCCTTGATACATCAAATTTCACAGCAACCGGCGTGGTCGAGGTCTACGACCCGGCCTCCGACAGTTGGGAGGCCCGGCATCAGGCCGAAGTTTTCGATACGCCCACGTACCCCAAGGGCAGTGCCGGCGACCTGGGTCCCAGGTCCATGCCTGCAGCCCTTTGGAGTCCAGCAGCCGCCGTCGTGGACGGGAAGATCTACGTCATCGGTGGAGGCGCCGGCAACCCGCTGGGGGAATGCACTGTCTCCTCGACCGTCTATGTCTACGATCCGGCCTCGAACAGTTGGGATACGGCTGCCGACATGCCCACTGCCAGGGCTCTTCACAGTGTGTCTGTCGTCGATGGGCTGATCTACGCTGTAGGGGGCTCTCTGGAAAATTCGGCCGGCGGCGCACTCGAGGTCTATGACCCGGCGATCGACTCCTGGATGATTGCCGCCAACATGCCGACACCTCGGGATTGTCTCGCCACTGCTGCAGTTGACGGCAAGGTGTATGCTTTCGGAGGCTTTGCCCAGCCATCAGCAGCCCGAGCCGGTGTCATTAACAACAGGGATGAGACCTTTGAGGAAAAGAGTCTCACCCGGGTCTACGAGATCGCTCACGCGGTGGAGGTCTTCAACCCACGGACCGGCTATTGGCAGCAGGTTGGCCGGATGCCGGATCAGCGTTTTGGAATGGGGGCCGCAGTGTTGGGTGACACAATCCACCTGATAGGCGGCGGTTCTGCAGCAATCGATCTCTTGTCTGCCGGCAACCATGTGGATACCTTCAACCCCAAACTCTATACCTCCTGGACCGAGGGGGCGGCCAATCTGGAAGGGGCCAACGGCAGCCGATGGCAGACTGATATCTGTGCCATGAACCCCCACAACGAGAGGGTGGCCGTGGCACTGGTGCTCCACACCGATACCAAGGATTTCGCGCAGATCGACGAGATCGGCCCATCGCAGCAGAAGGCCTTTTCAAACGTTATCGGCCAGATGGGAGTTGATGGAAAAGGTTTGCTGGAGATTCGTTCCGATCAACCCCTTCGCATGGCGGGACGTACTTTCAGTGAAGATGGCAGTGGGACCTACGGTCAGTTCTGCCAGTTCCAGGCCATGGACGACGGATTTGCCAAAGGCGATCAGGTGTTCCTTGTCGGTCTGCGCAAGGAGCAGGGGCTGTATCGTTCCAATTTGAATTTTGCCAACACCGGGATCCGGGAGGCGGCTCTGTTCGTTTCGCTCTACCGTTGTTCCGGAGAGCATCTCTGCAGTTTTGCAATTGAGGATCTGATGCCCGGCCGGCTCGATCAATATAACGAGCCCTTCGCCGGCAAGTGCGGCAGTGACCACCAGGGATGGGCCTACGCTCAGGTTGATGTTATTGAAGGCGCCGGCGTTCGGATCTCGGCCTCGGTCATCGATTCGAGAACCAACGACGCGACGACGATTTTGGCTGAGCGATGATCAACATGCTCTTGGGGCCGCGGTCGAATTCTCGGCCGCGGGCCATGCTCAACCCCGAGCATCCGCACCGGGTCAGGATTTTCTGGCCTGGTGCGGCTTAAGGTGCCTCCCAGCCTCCCAGCCTTACCCGCACCACTGCCGAGCATTCTGGAAGAGCCTGAGCCAGGGCGAAACCTTCATCGGTCGCCAGGCGCGAGGAGTCCAGGCCCACTGCCACGGCAAGAAGGTGCGTTCGGGGTGGGGCATGATCGCCAGATGCCGCCCGTCGGGTGAACACAGGGCGGCGATGCCTTCCGGTGATCCGTTGGGATTGAAGGGATAGGCCTCGGTGGC
>JAOZPW010000257.1:0-2747 GCA_029932545.1 Thermoanaerobaculales bacterium
ACGGCGATTCTGACCTCTGCTTTGGGGTATTCGTTGGCTGGTTTTTCGATTGTCATCGACGTTGGGCGGCCTTGGCTGATCCACAATATCCCTCTTCGGGTCTTCGACTGGAACCTCAATTCAGCACTTCTGGAAGTTGCTCTGTGCGTCATGGCCTACACGGGAGTCCTGTGGCTGGAATTGGCGCCGGCATTCCTGGAGAAGATGAAAGATGCTTCGAGTCCGGGTTTGAGGAGCTTCGCGGAGTTCGGCCTGCGTTTCTTCGACAAGGCCCTGATCTGGATCATCGCGCTGGGTCTGCTCCTGCCGACGATGCACCAGAGTTCTTTGGGTACGGTGATGTTGATCGCCGGTGACAAGGTGCATGGGCTCTGGGCGACCAGCATGATTCCATTGCTCTACCTGGTGTCCTGTGTGGCCATGGGCTATGCGATTGTCGTATGGGAGGCAACTCTGTCGTCGAGGGCCTTCTCGAGGCCTCGAGAGGACTCGATGCTCAAGAGCCTGTCCGGAGCCATGGTCATCGTACTGGGCCTCTTCCTGGTGATTCGCATCGTCGATCTCATCATCCAGGGGAAAGCGGCTCTGATGTTTAACTCGGGGGGCCTGAGCCTGCTGTTTTGGATCGAGAACGGCCTCTTTCTCTACGCGATGTTCCTTCTGGCCGGGAGTCGGAGACTGGTGTTCTCAAACGTCTTCAAGGCTGCGATGTTGATCATCTTCACAGGGAGCCTTTACCGATTTGACAGCTACATCGTTGCCTACAACCCGGGGCCGGGATGGTCCTACTTTCCATCCTTCCCCGAACTGTTCATTACCTTCGGAGTAATCGGTCTGGAGATCGCGCTCTTTATCTTCATCGTCAAGACATTCCCGATTCTCGGCGGCAAGATGCCGTCGGGATCTGAGAGCTAAGGAGGGGCATATGGCACAAATGATTACCATTGACCCGATCACCCGCATCGAAGGGCATCTGCGCATCGACGTCGAGGTGGATCGAGGCAAAGTCCAAAAAAGCTGGTCTTCGGGCCAGATGTGGCGTGGGATCGAGAAGATCCTTGAAGGCCGTGATCCGCGCGATGCGTGGATCTTCACCCAGAGGATCTGCGGCGTGTGCACGACAGTGCATGCAATAGCGTCGGTCAGGGCAGTCGAGAACGCCCTGGACATCGAAATTCCGCTCAACGCTCAGTTGATCCGGAACCTTCTGGTGTCGGCCCACTGCCTGCACGACCACATCGTTCACTTCTATCATCTGTCGGCCCTTGATTGGGTCGATGTGGTTTCGGCCCTCGACGGCAATCCCAAGAATGCCTCAAAACTGGCCGAGAGCCTGTCTGCGTGGCCGGGCAACTCCGTCAAGGAGCTGCAGGCCGTCAAGGACAGATTGGCCGGTTTCGTATCCAAGGGTCAGTTGGGTATCTTCACCAACGGCTATTGGGGTCATCCGGCGATGAAACTCCATCCAGACGTCAATCTGCTGGCGGTCAGCCACTATCTGCAGGCTTTGGAATACCAGAAGAAGGCCAATCAGGTCGTCGCGATCCTCGGCGGCAAGACCCCGAATATCCAGAATCTCGCAGTCGGCGGTGTCGCCAACGCGATCAATCTGGACAACGAGGCAACGCTCAACATGACCAAGCTCTATGCGGTCAAGGGACTGCTTGAGGAAGTCCAGCAGTTCGTTGAGCAGGTCTACATGGTCGATGTTGCCGCAATCGGGGGGATGTACGCGCCCTGGCTGTCTTACGGCGCCGGCGTGACAAACTACCTCTCCGTGCCCGATCTTCCGTTGGATACCAAAGGTACGGTATTCGATCTTCCGGGTGGCACGATCTTCAACGGTGACCTGGGAACGACGAGGCAGTTTGAGTCCTTCGACGATCCTTATTTCCGTGACAACATCACGGAGAACATTACCAGGGCCTGGTACGAAGATACCGAGGAGACCCGCCATCCCTTCCAAGGGCAGACCAATCCTGCCTATTCGGAACTCGACCACGACGGAAAGTACTCGTGGGTCAAGGCGCCCCGCTTTGGCGATCAGGTCATGCAGGTTGGGCCGTTGGCACAGGTGCTGGTGGGCTTTGCCGGTGGGCACGAACCTACTCAAAGGTGGGCGACCTGGATGCTCAAGACAGCAGGTTCGGTGGCCGGCGCAAAACTGGGTCCGGGCGTGCTGCATTCGACCCTGGGTCGACACGCAGCCAGGGCGATCAGGGCAGCGGTCATCTCAGAAACGGCAATTGGTCACTGGCAACGCCTGGTCGAGAACATCGGTGGGGGAGACACCACCAGCTTCACCCCGTGGGAATACCCCAAGGGCGAAGTGCAAGGTTTTGGTTTCCACGAGGCCCCACGAGGGGCGTTGTCCCACTGGGTGGTCATTGATGACGGCAAGATCAAGAACTACCAGTGCGTCGTGCCGTCGACATGGAATGCCGGTCCAAGGGATGACAAGGATCGTATGGGGCCGTACGAGGCCTCATTGATTGACAATCCTGTGGCCGATCCCAAGAGACCTCTCGAGGTCTTGAGGACCATCCACTCCTTCGACCCGTGTCTCGCATGCGCAATCCACACCCTCGACCCCGACGGGAACGAGGTATCGAAGGTTCGCACGTTGTAACTGAAACAACGGCACAACAAAAACGCCCGGCATGCGCCGGGCGTTTTTTTCGATGTATGATGGCACCATGACTGACTATGCACCGATTCGGGGTTTGGGCGTGGGGAATTTAATGTCC
>JAOZPW010000257.1:2757-5509 GCA_029932545.1 Thermoanaerobaculales bacterium
ACGGACGATGGGCTTGGCCCCACCGTCATCAAGCATCTCGAGGCGAAATATACTTTCCCTGAGGCCGTCGAGATCATCGAAGTTGGCACTCCTGGACTGGATTTTACGCCTTATCTCGCCGATGCTGCCGTGGTCATTGTTCTCGACGCAGTCCGTGCCAAGGAGCCACCGGGTTCGGTACGAGTGTGGCGCAACGAAGAAATGCTGAAGGCGCCACCGGTGGCCAGAACGAGTCCCCATGAGCCTGGACTGCGGGAAGCGCTGATGGCCACGGAGTTGACCGATTCGAGTCCCGACAACATCGTTCTGATCGGAGTCATTCCGGAGACGGTCGAGGCGGGCACGTTTCTCAGCAATGCCGTTCAGGGGGCCGTGTCGGAGGTCGAGGCTCTGGTCTTGAAAGAGCTGAAAAACCTCGACGTACCGGCGATACCCCGGTCCGAGCCAGCGGAACCGGATCTTTGGTGGTTGTAATGATGGACCGCAAATTTCTGGAACGCTGGCTGGTCGTTCTGGTCGCTCTTCATAGCGCGGTAGTGGGCGTTGTCCTGCTGGGCGCCCCCGGCTGGGCCGCCGCACTCGGTGGTTGGGGTGATGTCGATACGGTTTTCTTCATCCGCCAGGGTGGTGCCTTCCACATTGTGGTCGCAATCGGGTATCTGATGGAGTATTTCCGGCATCGCACGGTCAGCTTGTTGTTAACAGCCAAAACCCTGGCGACGGTCTTCTTAGTGTTTTCGTGGCTTGCCGATCTGTCGGGCGCCTGGGCATTACCGTTCGCTGCGTTGGGCGACGGCCTTATGGCCGTTTTGGTTTTTCTGGTTCATCAAAGAGCTGCCCGTACCTCATGAAGGGATCTTCGCAGCTGTAATCGTCTAGGATATCGCCGCCAAGTTCCTCAAAAGTCTCCATGATTTGATCGCAGCCAAACTCTATTGTTGTCCCCAGAAGGCGATTGAGAGTGGGCATCAAAGGTACGGCATCAGGGTCGGCTCCGACGATCGTGATGATGTTGATGTGGATCAGACGGATGGCCTGGCAGACCTCCTCAGCTGAAAATCCATCGGCATGCCTCTTGGTGGCCAGATCCTTGCAAAAGTCAGTGAAAAGACCTTTTTCATTGGTGCGCAGAGCGTTGAGAATGTGGCGATAGGTGACCGTGACCCGCCAGTCCAGGACGTCTCGTGACAGGTGGTGATAATTCTCGAGTCCGTGAGGACTCTCCGTCTCCATGAGCTGAAGTAGGCTCTCCTGGCGGATGGTCTCCATATGCTCCTGCAGGAGCTTGTGAATAACCAGGTTCGGACGAACCCAGGGTGCCTTCATGGCGGCCTCGTTCCGGTGGTTCCACTCGACCGCGTCGGTCTTTCGGTGTTCCAGCATGAACGGTAATCGTCGGCAAACGAGGAGTCTGCCTCGAGGGCGCCAATTCAGCCGATCCCAGGTGTGATGGGGATTTGGGAGCAGGTTCTTGTCGATATGGGGCACCATCCAGGTTCGTTCGAAGGGTCGCTCTCCCAAGGCTCGGCCCATGAGGTCCATGGCGGGAATTCCGATCGCGCAGAGGGCCTTCGGCATCAGCAGAGGGCGTGGAGCATGAGCTGCCCCCCTGTGCAGATGAACCAGGCGGAAGAGTTCCTTGTGATTCATCGTGGCGTCGGGACTTGCCAACAAGACCTCTCTTTGATTCAAATGGGCGGAGGCCGAGAGAACAGCCTTGACGAAGGCTGTCATCTCACGTACGTGGAGATAGGGGATTGCGCTGTTTCCTCGGCCACCCAAGATCTTTCGATTCCAGCTCTTTGACAGCCAAGCCTCGAAGAAGAAATACAAGGGTGGGTATTCACACCAGTCTGAAAAGAGAGCTGCAAAGCGGGCGATGCAGGAGGGAATGCAGTCGTCGTATTCGGCCAGCATCGCCTCACCGGCGGCCTTGGTCCGGGCATAGACGTGGGTTCCATCGGGGGGGCTGTGTTCGTCGAGACTCTTGCCCTTTGCGGGGTAATCACATGCGGCGATGGACGATGCGAATACGAAGCGTTTCAGCTTGAGATTCCTGCACTCCTCCAACACATAGCGGAGACCGTCGATATTGGTCCGCTTGTAATCAGGATGTTCCTCGCCGGTAAAATCGTAGTGGGCGGCGAGGTGGATGACATAGTCGGCGCCGCCCCATTCCCGAATCGTGGCAAAGGCCTCGGAGACCAGATCGGCATGGCGAATATCGACCTGGATCCATTTAATGTTGTCGTGGATTGGCGCTCCGCACCTTTTTTGGGAGCGCCTTGCCATCGCAATGATCTGAAAGTCGTCTTTGAGACCGTCAAGAATGTGCCGGCCGATAAAACCCGAGGCGCCGGTGACAACAAGGCGAGGCAACGTCATGAGACGGATAGTGTAGCTGAATCCTGAGATAGAACCAGTAGTTCTATCTCAGGATGCTCTCAGCCATCAGCGATCAGCTATCAGCTCAGGCAGAAAAAAGCCCCGGAGAATCCGGGGCTTTTTAGAATTGAATTGTGGTCTATTCGGGCAAGACTTGCGCCGGCATGAAGACCGGGTCGTCAGATCCGTTATCGACGACTGAGGCATACGCCAGGAAGCGGCCACCAGAAGTTGATGTCGTCAGGTGGGCGAAGGCGCCTTCAACCTCTGAACCTTCGGGAAGGGCCGCGCCGTCCTGGAAATAGCCGAAGGGCTGGAGGAAATAGTCCTTGGTGTTGAGCAGTGTTCCGTCACTTGTGAAGTACTC
>JAOZPW010000258.1 GCA_029932545.1 Thermoanaerobaculales bacterium
TGGATTTCGGAGGGTCGTGAAGTGCCATTTGAGGCGCATTCGAGACGCTGTACTCAGCGTACGGGCCGAGGATGCAACGAAAAAGGACCTTTACGTCACCCGAAAGGCCGCGCTGATTCAATGCCCTACATCCTCCTAAAGGCCGTCTTGTTCGATATGGACGGGACACTGGTTCACTCGGAGTACGACTGGCCTGCCATCAGGGCGGAGTTGGGGGTGGAGGGTCCGTCGATCATCGACGCTCTCAACGCGTTGCCGGCACCTCAACGGACCGAAAGTTGGGCCCGATTGGAGGTCATCGAACGGCAGGCAAGTCTCTGCGCGAGCCTGGTCGAGGGGACAGAGGATCTCCTGGAGTTGTTGGCCGGTCGTGGTCTCAAGACTGCGCTGGTGACCAATAATTCGTCCGAAAACACCGAAGCATTGATGGGCCGCTTCGGGCTCTCGTTCAACGTGGTGATCACGCGGGACAGCGGCCTCTACAAGCCCTCCGGTGCGCCGCTGATCGAGGCGATGGGGCGCCTGGGTGTCAGTGGGGTGGAGACGATAGCGGTGGGGGACTCCAACTACGACGTTCGGGCGGCCCGAGAGGCCGGATGTTCTCAGGTCATCATTGTCAACGGTGGGTGCAGCCAATGGGGTCAGATAGCTGATCACGCGTTCGAGGATTTGTCGGCATTGACTGCATTTTTGGCTGAGTACCTTTGAGAAAGTCCAAAACTGGACACTGGGAACTAGATTTCCGGCTCTCAACTGCGGGTGAAAAAATAGTCAGTGCGATAATTTCTCGTGTGTATGAATTGGCGCAGGTCGCAGATGAGAGTCGCTCAGTTTAGGTCCTAATTATTCCAGTTTCTAATATCCGTCGGTCTCCCGTAGGATAGCCTCCAGTGGAGGACAGGATGGAGTTCAAGCGGATAGCTGCCACTCTGGCAGGAATTGCCCTTGCGATCACGGTGATGATTGGTTGTGGCGTAGGAGCCCGTGATACCGATAATGAGCCTGTGACGGGCACCTTCGACGTTGCGGGGATGACCTGTGGAAGTTGCGAGGAAGCGATTGTCCAGACCGTCGGGCAGTTGGATGGGGTCGACATGGTCGAGTCTCGTCACGAGACAGGGAGGACCACAGTCCTTTACCGGCCCGCCGGGGTCACCAGGGAGGCGATCGTCGAGGCGATCGAAGGTCTGGGCTATTCGGTCGTCAACTCGGAAGGGTGAGGCGTTATGGAATGGTTGATCGCGATAAGTGTCCTCAATTTTGTGCTGATGAGTCTTGTCGTGATCCTCTTTGTCCGGCAGGAGATGAAGCGGCGCGAACAGGACAGGGAATGGGCCGGTCGAGAGGCTCAGTTGCGGGATGCGGTTGGCCTTGCTGCTGCCCAGGGACAGCAGATCGTTGAACGTCGAATCGGCGAATTCGAGAAAGTCGTCGCTGGTGACTCCGCGCAGTTGCGGGAGGTGTTGTTGGAGCGGTTCGGTGGCCTCAATACAGGGATTGTCGAACAGCTGGCCGCGGGGAAAACCTCCAGTCAGCACGCGCTCGGAGAGTTCAAGGATGAGGTCAAGGGAGTGTTGGCCGAACACGGGCGAGCCTTCGAACAGCGGCAGGGGGAAGCACTGAAGGCACTGCAGGATAGTCTCCTGGCCGGCACGAAGGACATCAGAACGCAGGTGTCCGAGTCCCTGTCGAAGAGTTCAGAGGATCTGGGCAAGAAGGTCGAGAATCTGACCGAACGTACAGACGGTCGCCTCAAGGAAATCAGTGGACAGGTCGAGAAGCGCCTGGCTGAGGGATTCGAAAAGACCACCGAGACCTTCATCAGTGTCCTGCAACATCTCGAGAGGATCGATGAGGCCCAGAAAAAGATCACGGAGTTGTCCGGGAATGTCGTCAGCCTCCAGGCGGTCTTGACCGACAAGAGTTCCCGAGGGGCTTTTGGGGAGGTCCAGCTCAATTCCTTGGTCCGCAACTTGATGCCGGAATCCGCGTTCGAATTGCAGAAAAACCTTTCGAACGGAAGCCGGGTCGACTGCATGCTGTTTCTGCCGGATCCAACAGGAAATGTGCCCATCGACGCCAAGTTCCCGCTTGAGAACTACCGCACGATGGTCGACCCCGATCTCGGGAGTCAGGACAAAAAGACGGCGGCCCAACTCTTCAAACAGGACGTCAAGAAACATATCAAGGATATTTCGGAGAAGTACATTATTCCGGGTGAAACTGCCGACGGCGCAATGATGTTCCTCCCGGCCGAAGCGGTTTTCGCGGAGATTCACGCCCACCATCCCGATCTCGTGGAGTTTGCGCAACATCGACGGGTCTGGATGGTGTCGCCGACCACATTGATGGCCATCTTGACGACGGCGGGCGCCGTGCTCAAGGACGAGGCCACCCGGCGCCAGGTCCACATCATTCAACAACATCTCAGAGCCCTGTCCGGGGACTTTGCTCGCTTTCAAGAGAGGATGGACAAACTCGCCAAGCATATTGACCTGGCCCATCGGGACGTCAAGGAAGTCCACACATCAGCCGGCAAGATCACCAGCCGATTTTCGAAGATTGAGAAGGTTGAGTTGGATGACGGCGAGGCGCCGGCGGCGGGCCTGCTGACGGACTCCGAGAGCTGATGAACCGACGGTGGCCTTTCGGTGAGGGCGCGGCGGAGGAAAATTCTCTCGCAAAGAGCGCAGAGGAAACACGGGGAGTTTTCTGTTCTTCCCCTTTGCGTACTTGGCGATCTTTGCGAGAGGGTATTGTTTCTTCGGTTTGCCGTCGGACCGGCCGGTCGCTTTTTGGTCTCGGTTCCGCAGTTCTTCTGGCGGTCGGGTTGTTGGGGTGTGGTGCCGAAGATTTTGTGCCGGCTGCGGTTGCCCCGCCGCCTGAGCGAATTGTCTCGATGTCGCCGGCCTTGACCGAGACGCTGTTTGCACTGGGATTGGGAGATCGGGTCGTCGGTGTGACACGGTTCTGCCTCTATCCTGAGGAGGTTCTCGGAATCCCGAAGGTTGGTGGATACCTGGACCCCAACTGGGAGGCGATCGTTACCCTGGAGCCCGATCTGGTTGTTCTGATGGAAAGCCATTCAGGCGCCGAAAGCCGCTTGTCTGGATTGGGCATTCGAACCGTTCGAGTCAACCAGCGAAAGGTGGCTGATATCCTGGCGTCTTTTCAGCAACTGGCTGAAGTGTGTGGTGTCCCAGATCGGGGTGAATCGTTGCGGGCCGACGTTGAGCAGAGGCTCGAGCGCATTCGCCGGGCGGTCTCGGGGCGATCCGAACCTCGTGTTGTCGTATCGGTCGGCCGGTCGCCGGGATCGGGACGTTTGTCCACCGTCTGGGCCGTTGGGCCGGGGACTTTCTTGGACGACGCGCTCAGTCTCGCCGGTGGTGTCAATGCCGTTCCAGGCGGCGTTGCAGGTGCCTATCCCGAGATTTCGGCCGAGGGTCTTCTGCACCTGGATCCCGACGACATTCTTGATGTGATCCCAGAGTTGGAAGACAGTGGAATGGCTGTCGAGGCAGCCCTTGCCGATTGGCAGAGTCTGGGAGCGGTTCGTGCCGTTCGTGAGGGACGAGTTCATGTATTGGGCCGGCATTGTTTGTCCATTCCCGGCCCCCGGGTTGCCGAGGTCGTGGAAGCCTTCGCCAGGGTTCTGCACCCGGAGGTCGAGTGGTGGTAGCAGTGTTTCGCCTCAACGGAATAGGTGTCCGGCTCAACGGTGCCATCCTGCTTGATGACATCTCCTTCGAGCTCGGTGGAGGCGAATTTCTGACCGTCGTCGGGCCCAACGGCGCCGGCAAGACTACGCTGCTTCGGATCCTGGACCGGCTGGTCAAGCCGACCGAGGGGAGCATTGAGCTTGAGGGGAAGGACCTGGCAGTCATCGACCGACGGCAATTGGCCCGGACCGTCAGCTACGTTCCGCAGACTGATCTTGGGGGCTCAGATTTTACCGTCAGGGCATTTGTTGAAATGGCCCGGTATCCCTACCTCGGACTCTGGGAACCGCTGGGGACGGGGGACCATGAAGCTGTCGAACAGGCTATGGCAACCACTGAAGTGGTGCATCTCGGAGATAGGCTCTTTGGCACGCTGTCCGGTGGAGAGCGGCAGCGCACCTTGATTGCGGCCGCTGTGGCCCAGGGCGGGCGGGTGTTGCTCTTGGATGAACCGACGTCCTATCTGGACTACCGGCATCAGGTGCAGGTTTTGAATCTTCTGGAGCATCTGCACCGAGACCTCGGCTATACGCTGGTCGTTGTGACGCATGACCTCAATGCGACTGTGGGCTATTCCGATTCTGTCTTGGCCTTGAAGAATGGTCGTATTGCATTTGCAGGGACACCGATGGGCCTGCTGGATGGCGATCGGCTAGCCGCAATCTATGAAAATGATTTCGAACTGGTTGAGCGAACTGGCGGTGGCGTTCCGTTGGTCGTTCCGTCCAGGGGAACCGGGTCATGAGGTCGCGGATAATTCTGTTGATGAGCCTTTCCGTGCTCATCATTCTTGCCGCCCCGATGGTAGGCATGCACATCCTTCCGTGGACCGCTCTCGTCGAACCTTTCAGCCGGGAGCCTTCCGCGGTCATCTTGTGGTACATCCGCATCCCTCGGGTTCTTGTGGCATTTGTCGGAGGCGCCGGGTTGGCCCTGGGTGGCGCGGCATTCCAGGGGATGTTTCGGAATCCCTTGGCAACGCCCTACACCCTGGGCGTAGCCAGTGGCGCCGCCTTGGGTGTGGCCTTTGTGACGCGGTTCGGCATCATGATGATACCGGCGGGTGGCTGGATTGTTCCCATCGCAGCATTCGCCGGAGCGTTGTTGGCGGTTGGCGTGGTCTGGGGTGTAGCACGATTGAGGCCGGACTTTTCAACGACGGTACTCCTGCTTGCCGGTGTGGCGATGACCTTCTTTTTCTCCAGCCTGATCTTGTTCCTGCAATACACCGCCGATCTTGGGGGTTCCTTCAGGATCGTCAGGTGGTTAATGGGGGGACTGGGTGAGGCCAGGTGGGAAGCACTTGCGCTCATGGTCCCCGCAGTGGCTGTCGGCGCCGTCGTGGTCGGGTGGAGGGCTCGTGACCTTGACCTCTTGATGGTTGATCCCGAAATTGCTGCAGGGCGGGGAGTCGACGTCGTGCGGACCAGGGCGGCGATCTTCCTGGGCACATCGCTCGTGGTTGCCGCCGTCGTGTCGGTATGCGGCCCTATCGGTTTTGTGGGCATGATGGCGCCGCATATCTGCCGCCTCCTGGTTGGGGGCCATCATCGGGTGCTCCTCCCTGTTTCGATGGTGTTTGGTGGCACCTTCTTGGTTGCTTGCGACACTGTCGCCAGAACGATTCTGGCGCCGGTCGAACTCCCGGTCGGTGTCATTACGGCATTTCTGGGAGGGCCGTTTTTCTTGTGGCTTCTGGTTCGACATAGGAGTATTTTTCGGCATTGATGGCCAACCCGGAGGGGTTCGGAATCAGAAGGGGCCCGACCT
>JAOZPW010000259.1 GCA_029932545.1 Thermoanaerobaculales bacterium
CACTTTTCGCACCTGGGCGATCAAGGGTTCCAACTCCGGGTCGAGCCGTCGCTGCGCTCCGGTGACGCCCGTTCGAGACACCAGGTATATGAAACCGCTTCCGGCCTTGGAGGCCGCCTTGATCCGCGCCTTGTCCGAGGTTGGGGTAACCAGGAGGATCGGGTCGATTTCGGCTGCAGCCAGTGCGGGTGAAAATCGTGGCAACTCCTCGGTCGGGACATCGGTAAAGAGGATGCCGTCAATGCCTGATGCGGCCGCCGCGGATCCAAAGGCTTCGAGTCCGAACTGCAGGACGGGATTGGCGTAGGTGAAGAGCACGATAGGAATGTCCGAACGGGTTCGGACATTCGTAACCAGATCCAGGATGCCCTTCAATGTGGTCCCGGAAGCCAATGCCCTCTCGGCGGCTTTTTGGTTGGTCGGGCCGTCGGCTATCGGGTCTGAGAAGGGGACACCCAGTTCGATGATGTCGGCGCCGGCTTTCTCCAGGGCGTCAATGACCTCGGAAGTCCGTTGCAACGATGGGTCGCCGGCGGTGATGAAGGGAATGAAGGCTGCCCGATTTTCTTCTCGGGCCTTCTTGAAAATCTGTTGGATCCGGTTCATGACGCACCGTCCAGTCGAGCCACCTCGTCCATGTCCTTGTCTCCCCGGCCCGAGAGGTTGACCAGAATTCTTGCGTTGAGAGGCATTGCCGGCGCCACTTGAAGGGTGTAGGCGATGGCATGGGCACTCTCGAGGGCCGGAACGATGCCCTCAGTCCGGGCGAGAAGTTTGAAGGCTGCAACGGCCTCGTCGTCCGAGATTCGTACGTAGCTGACCCGCCCCCGGGTCTCCCAGTCGGCGTGTTCCGGTCCCACGGCCGGATAGTCCAGCCCTGCGGATACTGAGTGGGTCCTGAGGATCTGGCCGTCGGAATTCTGCAGGACGCGTGTCAAGGTGCCGTGGAGGATGCCTGGTTTACCGTCTTCGGTGAATCGTGCCGCGTGCTCTCCCGGCCCCGGGCCTCTTCCGCCTGCCTCGACTCCGACCAGACGAACCTGGTCAAACGGTACGAAGGCCGAAAAGATACCGGCCGCATTGGAACCACCGCCGACACAGGCGACCACCAGATCGGGGAGGGATCGGGTCGCCTCCCGGATCTGCGAGAAGGCCTCGGTTCCGATCACGGACTGAAAATCGCGGATCATCGCCGGATAGGGATGCGGCCCCAGGACCGATCCGAGGATGTAGTGGGTTGTACGGACGTTGGTTACCCAGTCCCGAAGGGCCTCGTTGATCGCATCCTTCAGGGTTCGGCTGCCGCTCTCAACCGCAACGACTTCAGCCCCGAGCCACTGCATTCGTCGGACATTGGACTCTTGCCGCCGCATGTCCTCCGATCCCATGTAGATTCTGCAGTCCAGACCGAGGAGTGCCGCGGCTGTCGCCACCGCAACGCCGTGTTGACCGGCTCCGGTCTCGGCGATTACCCGGTGTTTTTCCATCTCTCGTGCCAGCAGGGCCTGGCCGACTGCGTTGTTGATCTTGTGGGATCCGGTGTGACAGAGGTCTTCGCGTTTGAACCAGATCTGAGCACCACCCAGAGTTGCCGCCAACCGCCGTGCGGGATACAGGGGTGTGGGGCGGCCGACGAAACGTTCCAGCAGCTCTTTCAGGCGGTTTCGAAAATTTCTATCTTTCCCGGTTTTGAGCCAGGTGGTCTCCAACTGTTCCAGCGGGACCATCAGCGTCTCCGGCACGAACCGGCCGCCGAAGTCGCCGAAGTAGCCACGTTCGTCAGGTTGTTTCTTCATGTTGCCTCCAGCCACTGTTGGGTGGCTCTTTATTGTAGCTGGAGATCGAGGAGAGGGGGAGAGGGGGAGAGGGGGAGAGGGGGAAGGATGAAGGCGGAAGGAAAAAACGCTGGGTTAGGATTGACGACATCGGTGCGGCTGCTGTGTGCCGAGGAGGAGAGATCCATTCGGGCCAAGACTCAAATTACAGTCGTTGCCGCAGTCATCTCCGGCGACGAGGGACGAATTCTTCTGGCCCGGCGTCCCAAAGGGAACCATATGGCCGGGCTCTGGGAGTTTCCCGGAGGCAAGGTCGAAGAGGGAGAGTCGTTCTCCGAAGCGTTGGCTCGAGAATTGGATGAGGAGCTTGGGATCGTGGTCGAGATTGGCGGTCCTTTGACCTTTGCGGTTCATACCGAACCCGATCTGGAAATACTCCTGCTGTTTTTCTCCGGAGTGATTGCCACCGGTGTGCCGACGCCTCGCGAGGGTCAGGAACTCAGATGGGTTCGACCGGACGAACTCAGAGATTTTCCCATGCCCCCTGCAGATGACGAAGTTGTAGAGCTGCTGACAGCTCAGCCTCTTGCAATAATCAATCGGCACGATGCGGACCGGGAGCCCCGCGCTCCCACCGCGAAACCCGGGGCACCGTAAATGGAGCGCGGGGCTCTGAGCCCACGCTGATCCCTCTGGGATCTCATGCCTGCGGCATGGTCGCCCTGCCGGGCGACGCGCGATGTCCCAACGCCGCAACGAGCGCCCCCTCGTTTTGCTCTTTTCGCAAGAGGCTCAGCTGAGAACAAGCCCCCTACGGTGTCGTAAACGACCACCCGGAGGTATCGCCGTTTTCGAAACCGTCCGAGAACAGGCCATGATCTGCCTCGGGGATGCCGAGGATTTCGATGTCGTCGATGTTCCAGCCGCAATATGTATATCCACCGTCGGTTGTACCCATAGTCCAGCGGAGGTAGAGCGTCTCAGTATTGTCGGCCACACTGGAAATGTCAAAATCGATGGGGATCCAGGTCGTATCTGCAACCTCGGCATCGTTCTCCCACACGGTCATCCAGTTCGTTCCGTCGGCACTGATGCGGACCGAGGCGTGGTCATAGCTCGGTTGTTCGACCCCGAGCCACCGTTGGAAGCGCAGGCGGACTCCGTACAGACCACTGCAGTCGAAGGCGGTGCTGGTCAGATGGGTCTCCGGTAGATCGTTGGGGTAGCCCCCGTTGAGGTTGTAGCCGAAGACTGATGTTCCTGAGAAGCCGGTTGTCGGGTCAGGCCCGCCATGATCGCCACCCTGCCCGGTCGGTTGTCCCCATGCCCACTGCCCTTCGGTCGTCCAGCCGGGATTGCCGTCCAGGGTTTCGGAATGTTGTACCTCGGGATCCCCGACCGCGACGGTGACCGTTCGGCTGGTATCACCGAGGTGGTTGGTTGCGTTGGCGAACAATACCTGCGAGACATAAGCTCCGGCCTCGAGCGCATTGGCGGCACTGTTGACCTCGACCGTAATGACGGCCGTCAATCCCGGGTCGAGCGACCCCGAGATCGGCCCGCTCAGGGTGATCCATGCGGCAGGCTGTTCCAGTGTGACATCGTAGTTGATGGTGGTTGGATCACGATTCTCCAGTGTGTATTGGATGGTCGAGGGTTCGAAGGGCCCTCCGACCGGCCCGGTAGTCACCATACCTTCGGATTGTTGGACTCTCAGGCCGGGGATTGAGGTCAGGGCCTTGATGCAAATGTTGCCAGACGCATCATCGGTCCCATCGACGGTTGTGAAATCGACCCATGTCAATCCCGATCGAACGAAACTCTCGCCGGGCGCGGCTTTGCTCTCGACGATGGTTCTGGTCGAGGCCCCCAGGAGGACTGGGACGTCCGAAGTTCGGTCGAAAGCCAGACCTCCAACCAAGACGTCGAATTCGACGAAGAATTGATCGCCCTCTGCCAGAGAGATTGGAGCCGGGAGATCGACCGTGTGCAGACCGGTGTGGCTGAAGTTCCCGGTGGTTGATCCAAGGAGATCGAGCAACTGGCCTTCCTCGAATCGATCCCAAACGCGGACGGTATAGTCGGCATCGTCTTCGGTGGTGATGATGCCGACGGCCCCGAGAACCTCGTCGCCGGTTGCGGTGAAGGCACTGAAACCCCGGCCGGCCTCCGTATAGGTGTCCCGCCATCCGTGGTAATCGTGGGAGTAGGTGATATCCCAGTCTGGGGGGCCGACATCGCGGAAGGCAATGGCGCCCATCTCCGGGTGTTTCCCGGCGTGCTTGTCCCAGTAGGAGATCCAAAAATAGCCGTCGAGGCCCCATCCGTCACCCCAGCTGTTCTTGCAGAGCCACGCGCCCGAACTCGGGGCGCCGGATACCACTTTGTCGTCGTCCCAGCCGACGATGGCGATTGCATGGTTGGGATCGAGAGTGGACGAGGTCGGCTGGTAGTGGATGTAGGAGGCACTGATGAAACCACCGTCGTAACACATGCAGGTGCCGATCACCCCGTAATCGATCACGGCCTGTTTGATCACATCAATCGTCTCGAGGTTGTCACCGGCCACATACCACTCGATGTGGCGGGGAGCAAAAAAGTGGTAATCGTCGAGGTAGTGTTCAGGCGGTGTGTCGTAGGACTGGCCATCGACGTTCCTGACGGCGCCTTCGCCCCGCCCTAGATATGCCGAGGTCACGCGATAGTCACCTCCCTGGTGGACCTCCAGGCCGGCGCCGGATGGAGGGTGCAGGTCGTCATTGTTGTGCTGATTGAATCCGTTCCACCAGTCCAGGTGGTACTCGGCCAGATCGGGTTCGCCGCTTTCACCGGCCGCAGCCCAGGCGCCTGTCATCAGCAGATTGCCTTCCATTGCGGCCATGGCGCCGAAGGTCCAGCAGGTGCCGCCTTGTTGATTTTTCACCGAAGTCACCAGGTTCTGGCCATCGACGTCGCGGAGATCGTATTGGGCCGGTAAATCGGCGCTGACAATGGCGGCCGGCAAGAACATGAGAACGAGGAGAAGGGCTTTCATTATTACTCCGAATCCCTGAAGGGGATCTTTCGCAGTGTATCTGGTTCCGACCACAATCCGGCCATAATTTGTGGTTATAATCGCCGGCCATGAACGATAAACGTGTTTTCAACAAAATCTCCGAGGCTGTGGGTTGGACGCCGTTGGTGCGGTTGCACCGGAGCGTGAAGGATCTCAAGTGCGAGGTCTTTGCCAAGCTGGAATTCCTCAATCCTATGGGCAGCGTCAAGGATCGAATTGCCCGCTTCATGGTTGAGGAGGCCCTCAAGACGGGCGACTTGGCGCCCGGCGGTACGATTGTCGAAAGTTCCTCGGGCAATACGGCGATGGGCTTGGCAATGATGGCCGAACTCGAAGGTCTCAATTGCACGATGGTCGTCCGGCAGCGCACATCGAAAGAAAAGCTGGATTGCCTCCGGGCAATGGGAGTTGATCTGGTATTGGTTGATGGTCATTTACCTCCTGAAGATCCCGAGAGTTACAACCAGAAGGCGCGTCGACTTGCGGCCGACCACCCGGACTGGTGGTTCCCTGACCAGCACAATAACCGCGTCAACAACGAGGCCCACTACCGGACCACCGGACCCGAGATTTGGGAACAGATGGACGGCCGTATCGACGTGCTGGTGGCCGGTATCGGAACCGGGGGAACGATCTGCGGCGCGGCG